>CAZPUV010000031.1:0-4654 GCA_964589805.1 uncultured bacterium
GCAACGAGCCGGATTACTTCACCTCCTTCATGGCGACGAGGAAGACGGATTGAGGCCACCCGGGCCGCCCCGGGGCGGAAGACGCGCCATGACGAGACGATTCGATACGCCGAAGGGATACCGCGGGGGCATCATCACGCGCGTGAAGCACGCGCGCCAGGAGACCGACCCGCGCAAGCGCGATCTCTCGCCCGCGTTGCTGGACTTCGGTCCGGTGCGCTTCGTGCTCGCCCGTCATTTCGGGTTCTGTTACGGCGTGGAGAACGCGATAGAGATCGCCTATCGGACGCTGGCGGAGCATCCGGACAGGCGCGTGTTCTTCCTCTCCGAGATGATCCACAACCCGACGGTGAACGGCGATCTGCGCGAACGGGGCGTGAGCTTCGTATTCACGCCCGCCGGAGAGCAACTCGTGCCCTGGGAGGAACTGCGCCCGGAAGACATCGTCGTCGTTCCGGCCTTCGGAACCACCCTCGAGATGCAGGAGAAACTCGCCGCGAGGGGCATCGATCCGTACCGGTACAACACGACGTGCCCTTTCGTGGAGAAGGTGTGGAAGCGAAGCGCGCAGCTGGGGACCGACAGTTACTCGGTGGTTGTGCACGGTAAGGACACGCACGAGGAGACCAGGGCGACGTTCTCGCACAGCCGGCGGGCCGCGCCGACCGTGGTGGTGCGCAATCTCGATGAGGCGATGATTCTCGCGGACGTCATCCGGGGACGCCGCGGGCGGGAGGATTTCGACCGCTGCTTTGGACACAAGTGCTCACCCGGCTTCGATCCGGACCGGGACCTGGCGCGTATCGGTGTCGTGAACCAGACCACGATGCTTGCCACCGAGACGCACGAGATCGCGCGTGAATTGCGCCGGGCGCTGATGGACCGTTACGGAGCCGACTCTGTGGCGGAGCACTTTGCGGATACGTCCGACACGCTGTGCTACGCGACGTACGAGAACCAGAACGCGACCTACGCGCTCATCGAGCACGGCGCCGACCTCGCCATCGTGGTAGGCGGGTACAACTCGTCGAACACGTCCCACATCGTGGAGCTGTGCGAGAAGGCGATGCCGACCTACTTCGTCCAGGGCGCGGGAGACCTCGTCTCGGATTCGACGATCCGGCACTTCTCGCTCGCGTCGCGCACCCTGCTGACCACGGGCGCGTGGCTGCCCGGGAAGCGCCCCGTCGACGTCATCCTGACCTGCGGGGCTTCCTGCCCCGATGCCATCCTGGACGAGGTCCTCCGCCGCGTCCTTTCGTTCATGCCGGAACCGCGCGGGGTCGACGAAGTGCTGGCACCGTTCTCTGCTGGCGCGGCTTGAACGATTCCTGCTATTGTTGCCCCCGTGAGAAGCCTGTGGGAAGACGACGGCGCGCGAGCGTGCGGTGATGATCCCCTTGCGCTTCGCGTCTACACGTCTCGATTGATCGGCCGCGAGACCTCGCTCGTGCTCCACGGCGGTGGAAACACGTCCGTCAAGGCGCCCGCGCCCGACGTGTTTGGCGAACCGCAGGACGCCATCTGGGTGAAGGGAAGCGGTTGGGACCTTGCGACCATCGAGCGGGGTGGCTTCTCTCCTCTGCAGCTCGACGGCGTGAAGCGCATGGCCGACCTCGCGTCCCTCACCGACACGCGCATGGTCAGCATGCTGCGCTCGCTGCTGCTCGATCCCGCCGCGCCCACGCCCTCGGTCGAGGCCATCCTCCACGCCATCATCCCGTTCGCGTTCGTGGATCACACGCACGCGGACGCGGTCGTCACCATCACCAATACGCCCGATGGCGTCGAACGCATCGGTGAAATCTACGGCGACCGCATCTTCATCGTGCCCTATGTCATGCCCGGCTTCGCACTCGCCAGAGAGGTCTACGACATGACGCGCGACATGGACTGGGCCGAGGTGGAGGGGATCATTCTTCTCAATCACGGCGTGTTCACTTTTGGCGACGACGCCCGATCGAGTTACGAGCGGATGATCCAGATCGTCAACGAAGCCGAGGATTACCTGGACGTGCACGCGCCCTGGGACGAATCGCCGGGCGAAGGGTACGACCTGAAGGCGGCCGACCTGCGTACGGTCGCGCGCTTGCGACGGGAGGTATCGCGCGCCGCCGGCTGCCCGATGGTGGCGCGCGTCGATTCGACCGGGCCGAGCGTGGCCTTCTCGCGGCGCGAAGACGTGGCGGCGATCTCCGCCCGCGGCCCCCTGACACCCGACCACGTGATCCGGACCAAGCGGACGCCGGTCGTGCTGTCGGGCGACGATACCGAAGCTGCCGTCGCGAGATTCGTACGGGAGTACCGCGAGTACTTCGAGAAGAACGCGGTGGGGGAACTGCGCTGTCTCGACTGCGCGCCGCGCTGGGCCGTGTGGCCGGGAAAGGGGACACTCACGTTCGGCGCGTCCCTGGCCGACGCGACCGTCGCGGGCGACATCGTGGCCCACACGATTCCGGCGATCGAGCGGGCGGAGATGCTGGGTGCCTGGCGGGCGCTGCCCGAGGACGACATCTTCGATGTCGAGTACTGGGAACTGGAACAGGCCAAGCTCGCGCGTGCCGGCGCGCGCGCGGAGTTTTCGGGACGGGTGGCGCTCGTGACGGGAGCGGCGAGCGGGATCGGACGCGCCTGTGTGGATGGTTTCCTGGCCGCCGGGGCCTGCGTGGTGGCGCTCGACGTCAACGCGGACGTCGAGGCGATGTTCGCCGACGCACGCGTGTGCGCGCTGGCGTGCGACGTGACGGATCCCGTGCAGGTGGAATTCGCCGTGGAGAGTGGCGTGCGTCGCTTCGGAGGCATCGACGTCGTTGTGAGCAACGCCGGGGTATTCCCCGCAACGGCACGCATCGCGGAACTGCCGGCGGAAACGTGGAGGAAGAGTCTGTCCGTGAACCTCGACGCCCATCTGCACGTGCTCCAGAAGACGCTGCCGTTCCTGGAAACGGGCATCGATCCTGCAGTGGTGATCGTGGGTTCGAAGAACGTGCCCGCGCCCGGTCGGGGCGCGGCGGCGTATTCGGTTGCCAAGGCGGGTCTTACGCAACTGGCGCGCGTGGCCGCGCTCGAGCTGGCGAACGCCGGAATTCGCGTAAACGTGCTGCATCCGAACGACGTGTTCGACACCGGCATCTGGTCGAACGAAGTGCTCGAGGCCCGGGCGCGCGAGTACGGCATGGACGTCGACGCCTACCGGCGGCGCAATCTTCTGGGCGTGGAGATCGTCTCGGCCGACGTGGCTTCGCTCGCCGTGGCGATGGCCGGGCGGCTTTTCTCGCACACCACGGGTGCCCAGATTCCCGTGGATGGCGGAAACGACCGCGTCGTCTAGTCCTCTTCGGAACCCCCCCGCCGCGGACGCGGCAGACGGCTTTACGACATGCGCATCCTCGTCTTGTTCTTCGTCCTGCTTTCCGCTCCGGTGTTCGGCCTGGCCGGGGAGTCGCCCGGGGTGTGCGCGGCCTGCGGGCAGCCGGTGGAGGAGGCTTATTTCCTCACCAAGGGCCGGCTCTACCACGCCCGGCACTTCCGCTGCGCCCGGTGTGACCGTGAGATCCGGGGGTCCTACAGCGAGTACCAGGGGAAGGTCTACCACGACGACTGCTTCCGGAATCACGTCGCGCTGCGCTGCGGGCTGTGCCGCGACATGATCCAGGGCGAGTATCTGCAGGACTACTGGGGGAACTCGTACTGCCAGCGCCACGACGGTGTCGCCCCCGTGTGTGACTCGTGCGGGCGGTTCGTCTCCGAAGAACTCACGGGCGGAGGTGTGCGCTACGATGACGGACGCTTCGTGTGCAACATCTGCCGGCCGACGTCGATCACGGACATCGACGAGATCCTCGATCTGGTCCACGAGATCGCAGGCCACCTGGCAAAATTCGGAATGAAGGTCGACTACAACGGGATCCGGATCCACCTGATCGGCCGCGAAGAGATGCAGACGCTGTCCGGACACCATTCGGAGGGTCTGCGCGGATTCACGGACTATCGCGAGGATTTCCGCATCTTCGGCCACTCCCGGAACCGGAGCATGCACATGTATCTCCTGTACGGGATGCCGAGGATGGAGATCATCAGTACGATCGCGCACGAACTGGCGCATGTGTGGCAGTTCAACAACGGGCGCTTCAAGAACGAACGCGCCTGGGCGGAGGGAAGCTGCAACTACGCGGCCTACCTCGTCCTCGGTCGCTACCCGGGACGCGAGAGTTCGTTCTTCCGCATGAGTCTCACGCGGGACGGGGACGATGCCTACGGCGAGGGATTCCGCCGCGTGAAGACGCTGGCCGAGGCCGAGGGCATGAAGACGTGGCTCGGCCACCTCTCCCGCAACGCCGACTTTCCCCCCGGCTACTAGGCCCGGGGTTCGCAGTCTCCTCCCGATGTGCTACCATGACGCGCAACCGGCGCTCGCCGGTGTTCCGTTGTTCTGCTCGCGCTCGAAAGCAACCCGAAAGGAACGTGGATGGGAAAGTATCGGGTCGTCCTGTTGCCCGGGGACGGAATCGGACCCGAAGTCGTCGAGGCCGCGCGCCGCGTCGTCGACGCGTCCGGGCCGGAGATCGAATGGATTCCGATGGAGATGGGCGCCGGCGCCTTCGAGAAGTACGGCGACGCGCTTCCGGCAGAGGTTCTCGCCGAGATCCGGCGC
>CAZPUV010000031.1:4664-14922 GCA_964589805.1 uncultured bacterium
AAGGACCGACCACCACGCCCATCGGGCGCGGCCACGTGTCTGCCAACGTCCGCCTGCGCAAGGATCTGGCCCTCTTCGCCAACATCCGGCCCGTGAAGACGGTGCCCGGGCTGGAGACACCCTACGGCAAGACCGACCTCGTGATCGTGCGCGAGAACACCGAGAGCCTGTACGCGGGACTCGAAAACGAGGTCGCACCGGGCGTCATCACGTCGATCAAGGTGATCACCGAGACCGCCAGCCGCCGGATCGCCAGGTTCGCCTTCGAACATGCGATCAAGTGGGGACGCCATCGCGTCACCGCCGTGCACAAGGCCAACATCATGAAGAAGGCGGACGGGCTGTTCCTGGAGTGCGCGCGCCAGGAGGCGGAACCCTACGCGGACCGCGTGCGCTTCGACGACGTCCTCGTAGACGCGCTGGCGATGAAACTGGTCACCAATCCGGCGCAGTTCGACATGCTGCTCCTGGAGAATCTCTACGGTGACATCGTGAGCGACCTCGCAGCCGGCCTGATCGGTGGCCTGGGACTGGCGCCCGGCGCCAACTACGGGCCGGATTGCGCGGTGTTCGAGGCGATCCACGGCTCCGCACCCGACATCGCGGGCAAGGGGATCGCCAACCCGATCGCGATGATCCTGTCCGGCGCGATGATGTGCCACCATCTCGGGGACACGGAGTCCTACGTGCGCATCCGCAAGTCGGTCCGGACGATCACCCGTGATCACGCGGATCTGCTGACCCCCGACCTCAGGGGGAAGGGAACCACGCGCTCGCTGGCCGACGCGATCGTCGCGGAAGTCGAACGCCGGCGTCGCGACAAGATCGACGACTAGGTTGCTCGGAGCCAGGAGGCGAAGATGATCATCAAACCGAAGGTCCGGGGATTCGTCTGCGTCACCACCCATCCGGTCGGGTGCGAGGCCAGCGTGCGCGCGCAGATCGAGTACGCGCGTTCGAAGCGGACTCTCGCCGCCGGTCCGCGGCGCGTGCTGGTCGTGGGCGCGTCCACCGGCTACGGTCTCGGGTCGAGGATCAACGCGGCATTCGGCTGCGGCGCCGCCACGGTCGGCGTTTTTCTCGAGCGCCCGCCCGCGGACAACCGCCCCGCGACCGCCGGCTGGTACAACTCGGTCGCGTTCGAGCAGGAAGCGCGCAGGGCGGGGCTCGCTGCGAGGAGTCTCAACGTCGACGCGTATTCCGACGAAGCCAAGGACCGCGTGGTCGAACTGCTGCGCGGAATGGGCCCGGTCGACCTGGTGGTCTACAGTCTGGCCTCGCCCAAGCGCACGCACCCGAAGACGGGGGTGACGCACAAGTCGGTGCTGAAGCCCATCGGCTCCACGTACCTCGGCAAGACGGTGGACACGGATCGCGCGATCGTGGGCGACGTCACCATACCGCCGGCGGTGGAAGGCGAGATCGAGGAGACCGTCGCCGTGATGGGCGGGGAAGACTGGGAGCTGTGGATCGACGCGCTCGCGCGTGCCGGATTGCTTGCGGACGGCTGCCGCAGTCTCGCGTACACCTACATCGGCCCGAAGCTGACGTGGCCCATCTATCGAGACGGCACGATCGGTCGCGCAAAAGAGGACCTCGAGCGGGCCGGCCGGGCCATCGACGCGAGGCTTGCCGCGCGCGGCGGTGGCGCCCATGTCGCGGTGATGAAGGCGGTGGTGACGCAGGCGAGCTCCGCGATTCCCGTCGTTCCGCTCTACATCTCGCTCCTCTTCAAGATCATGAAGAAGAACCGCACCCACGAAGGATGCATCGAGCAGACCCGCCGCCTGCTCGATCGTCTGTACGCCTCGGGTGCTGTCGCCGTGGATGAACGCAATCGCGTGCGCCTGGATGATCTGGAAATGCGCGAGGACGTTCAGGCGGAGGTGGATCGCGTGTGGCCTTCGATCACGACTGAGAACCTGCGCGATCTCACGGACTTCGACGGCTACCAGACGGAGTTCCTCAAGTTGTTCGGCTTCGGAATGCCGGGCGTGGACTACGACGCCGACGTCGACCCGGTGGTGGAATTCCAGGACGCGGTGTAGCCGCCCCGCGAATCCCCATTGACGGCAAATGGGGACAAGCCTACCCTGTAGTCTGTTTTCGGCGCTTTGTATCCGCAGGCCGGGTCCGTTGTGGACCGCTGGCGATTCCCGTCGCCGGGCCGGCTGCGAGGCCGCTCCAGTGTCTGGCCGGACCTCCCGGGAGGTGATCGCGTGCCGTCACGAAGCGTGTCTCCGATATCCCGTCCCTTCACTCCGCGAGCACCGGTCGTCCTCCCGCATTCAGTCCAATAGAACAAAGGAGAAACGTATGCGTTGCGCGCGCCGGTATGCACTGGTTTGCCTGCTGATCCTCGGCATGGGTCTGACGATCGGGTGCAGCGAAGACAGCACGGCCCCCGACGACGACAATCCTCCGCCCCCGACGGGAGAGCATCTCTGGAGCCAGGGCTTCGGCGATGGGAGTGAGCAGTCGGCCTGGGCGGTGGCTGCCGACGCGTCGGGAAACGCGATCGTCGCGGGGGCTTTCGAGGGTACGGTGAACTTCGGCGGCGGCGACCTGGCGAGCTCGGGAGGCGCGGACGTCTTCCTGGCGAAGTTCGGGCCCGGCGGGGCTCACGTCTGGAGCAAGGGCTTCGACGGTTTCGACTACCAGGAGGCCCATGCGGTCGCCGTCGATGCCTCGGGGAATGTGATCGTCGCGGGTCGTTTCTTCGACGCCGTCGACTTCGGCGGCGGCGATCTGACGAGCGCAGGCGAGGATGACATCTTCGTCGCGAAGTTCGGGCCCGACGGGGGGCACGTGTGGAGCAGGGGTTTCGGGGACGGGGACACTCAGCGGGCCTACGGTGTCGCCGTCGACGCCTCGGGGAATGTGATCGTCACAGGGGGGTTCTACGGCACGGTGAACTTCGGCGGCGACGAGCTGACGAGCGCAGGCGAGCATGACATCTTCGTGGCGAAGTTCGGGCCCGGTGGAACCCACCTCTGGAGCAAACGCTTCGGGAACGGGAGTTGGCAGTGGGGTGAAGATCTTGCCGTCGATGCCTCCGGAAACGTGATCGTCACGGGGCCGAACAGCGAGAACGTGGACTTCGGCGGTGGCGAGTTGCAGAGTGGAGGCTGGGCGGACATCTTCGTGGCGAAGCTCGGTCCCGGCGGAACTCACCTCTGGAGCAGACTCTTCGGCGATGCGGAGTACCAGCAGGGGAACGCGGTCGCCGTCGATATCTCGGGCAACGTGGTCATCGCGGGGACCTTCAAGGGCAGCGTAGACTTCGGTGGCGGTGATCTCATCACGGACGCGAGCGACGATGCCGAGATCTTCGTCGCGAAACTCGGGCCCGACGGGACCCACCGTTGGAGCAAGGGCATTGGAGATCTGGTTCCCCAGATTGCCGAAGATGTCGCCGTCGATTTCTCTGGAAACGTGATCGTCACGGGGCGCTTCATGGGCACCGCGGATTTCGGAGGCGGTAACCTCACGAGCGCAGGCAACTACGACGCCTTCGTGGCGAAGTTCGGGCCCGGTGGATCGCACGTCTGGAGCAAGCACTTCGGTGACAACAGCGAGCAGCAAGCGGACGCCGTCTGTGTCGATCCCCGGGGAAACGTCGTCATTGCGGGAGGGTTCCGCGGCACGCTGAACTGCGGGGGAGCCGACATCACGACTCCGGGCGACCTGAATATCTTCGTCGCCAGGTTCGAGCGGTGACGTCACCGCACAAGGTCACCGCGTCCGGCGCGCGGCAGTTCCTTATTCTCCGCTGATCGTCACGACGACGCGGCGCGCGCCCGCGCGGTCGCGGTGTTCGCACAGGTAGATCCCCTGCCACGTGCCCAGATTCAGGCGTCCGTCGGTGACGGGAATGGTGACGCTCGTTCCGATCATTGCGGCCTTGATGTGCGCGGGCATGTCGTCGGGACCCTCGACGGTGTGTTCGTAGTGGGGCGCGTTCTCCGGCGCAAGGGTGTTGAAGTGGCGTTCGAGATCGCCGCGCACGTCGGGGTCGGCGTTCTCGTTGAGGCACAGCGACGCCGACGTGTGCAGGATGCACACGTGGACGACGCCGACGCGCATGCGCCCGAGTTCGGGAACCGCAGCCGCGATCTCGTCGGTGATCAGGTGGAAGCCACGGGGGCGCGGGCGGAGCGCCAGGGTCTTCTGGAACCAGGCCATGCCCGGAGTCTAACACACTATCAGGCTGCAGGTTAGATGGTCAGGCCCCGCATCGGCGTCCCCGGCACCACGATTTAGTACTTGAAAAAGACTATTTAGTCTGTTTAGATTAAGCAGGCTCAACAATCTTCAGGTGTCCCAACCACGGGTGGATACGACATGGAAGTCTGGAAGCGCTACCAGGAGAAGGAAATCTCCCACTCGATGGCCCATTACCTCCAGGCCGTTGCAGCCCTCAAGAAGGAAAAGGGGTTCGCGCGCGTGGGAGACATCGCCGACCACCTCGGCGTTTCCAAGAGCGGGGTGACGTCGATGCTGCGCTCGCTCGCCGCCCGCGGGCTCGTTGACCACGAGCGCTACGGGTGCGTGGAACTGACCGACCTCGGAAAGGAACTGGCTGCGCGCACCGAATGCAACCGTCAGCTTCTGACGGTCTTCTTCCGCGACATCCTCGGTGTCGCGCCGGACGTTGCCGGTGAGGACGCGTGCATGATCGAACACCTCGTGAGCCCGGAGGCGATGACGCGCCTGTTGCGCCTGACGTCGCTCCTGAGTTCCGGAGACGAAGACGTCGCTCCACTCCTGGAGCGCTACCGGCGAGCGCGGCGCGTCTGCCCCCATCACTCGGTCGAGGAGTGCGACATCTGCGAAGACCACTGCCTCGTTGAATCGCTAGAGCAGGAGCCGGCCGCACCCCGAGTCGCGCCGGAGAACGCGCGATGAAGACCATCCGGCTCGACCGGCTCTCACCCGGCGCAGAGGGGATCATCCATGACATCGACGGCGAGGGGCCGCTGGTGCGACGTCTGATGGACCTCGGGCTCGTGCCGGGCACGTTCGTCCGCTTCGTCCGCGCAGCGCCACTCGGGGATCCGCTGGAACTGGTCGTGCGCGGCACGCACCTGTCATTGCGGCGCGTGGAGGCCGCCCGGGTCCATGTCGAGCCTGTCTGAACTCCTGCGTCCGCGCCGGGGCGGATTGAAGGTCGTTGAGACGCCGTCCGCCGGCGCGGAGCGCACCCGGATCGTCGCCATCCTCGGCAACCCCAACTCCGGAAAATCAACCCTCTTCAACCGTCTCACCGGCATGCGCGCCAAGGTGGGAAACTACGCCGGCGTCACCGTCGAGAAGAAGACGGGGCGGTGCACGCTTCCCTCGGGAGAGAAGATCGAGGTTCTCGATCTCCCGGGGACGTACAGCCTCCACCCCGGCTCGCCCGACGAGATGATCGTGCGCGACGTGCTCTTCGGTCTGTCGACCGACACGCCGTCTCCGGACCTCGTGGTGTTCGTCGTGGATGCGACACAGCTCGACCGGCAGTTGTTCCTGGCGCTGCAGCTCATCAGTGTCGGCCGGCCGGTGGTGCTTGCACTCAACATGATCGACGCGGCGCGTGCCGAGGGAATCACGATCGACGAACAGGCGCTCGAGCACCGCCTCGGTGTACCCGTCGTGTCGATTTCGGCCTCGAAGGGGATCGGCATCGGCAACCTGCGGCGGCTGATGGACCGCGACGTGGCGCCGTCGACGCGGTCGTTCCGCCAGCGCCCCGCGCCGGTGCAGCGCGTGCTCGACAGTTTGAGCGCCCGTCTTCCGCGGCGCGGGCTCCTCTCTCCCAGCGGGCGCGCCGACCTGGCCGCGGCCATCCTGCTCGACGACGGCGAAGACGATGCCATCGCGCGATTCGTGCCGCCCGACGTCCATGACGACCTGCGCATCCTCCGCCGCCGGCTCGACGAAACCTGGCCGGGGTGGCGCATGGACGACGCGCGCGGTGTCTACGAAGCCATCGACGACGTCATGCAGGTGGCGGTGTCGCGCCGGGGCGAGAGTCGCGAGGCGCAGACGCGCGAGCGCATCGACCGGGTCCTGACCCACCGCGTGTTCGGACCGGTGATCTTCGTTCTGTTGATGGGAGCGATCTTCCAGTCCGTTTTCGAGTGGGCCGCACCCGCGATGGACCTGATCGACTCCACCGTGTCGTTGTTCGGGAACTTCGTCGGCGCGCATCTGCCCGAAGGTCCCGTGAGTTCGCTCCTCGTGGACGGCGTGATCGCCGGCGTCGGGGCGACCCTGATATTCGTGCCGCAGATCGCGGTGCTGTTCTTCTTCCTCTCCGTCATGGAGGGCTCCGGCTACATGGCCCGGGCCGCGTTCATCATGGACCGCGTGATGGCGCGCGTCGGGCTGTCAGGTCGCACGTTCATCCCGTTGCTCTCCTCGTTCGCATGCGCGATCCCGGGCATCATGGCCACGCGTACCATCGACAACCGGCGCGATCGCATCACCACCATCATGATCGCGCCCTTCATGTCCTGCTCGGCGCGACTCCCGGTGTACGCGGTGCTGATCGGCGCGTTCATCCCGCGCGAGCGGATCGGGTTTCTCACGCTTCCCGGCGTGACGCTCTTCGCGATGTACTTCCTCGGTATCCTCGCGGCGGTCGCCGTGGCCGCGGTGCTGAAGCGCACCGCGCTCCGGGGCGGCAAGCCCCTCTACGTGATGGAACTCCCGCCGTACCGCATGCCCGCCTGGCGGACGGTGTTCCTCACCGTCCGGGAACGGAGCGTCCTGTTCCTCCAGAAGGCGGGGACCGTGATTCTCGCCGTTTCGATCGTGCTCTGGTTCCTGGCCACGTATCCCGGTGCGGGCAAACTGGGCCAGGAACTCGAAGGGCGGATCGCCGTTGCCGAACAGGTCGGAGACGCGGCGGGAGCCGAACAACTTCGCAACGAACTGGCAGGCATCAACCTGCGCGAGTCGTTCGCGGGTCGAAGCGGCCGGTTGCTCGAACCGTTGATCGAGCCGCTCGGTTTCGACTGGCGCATCGGCATCGGGCTCATCACGTCGTTCGCGGCGCGCGAAGTGATGGTGGCGACCATGGCGACGGTCTTCAACCTCGGCGAGAGCGACGCAGGGATGCACACGCTGCGCGACAAGCTGCGCTCCGCCTCCGATCCCGGGACGGGGGAACGCGCCTACACCGCCCTGACGGCGGTGAGCCTCATGGTGTTCTTCGCGCTCGCCTGCCAGTGCATGTCGACGGTTGCGGTCGTGCGGCGCGAGACCAACTCGTGGCGATGGCCGCTCTTCATGCTGGCCATGATGAACGCGCTCGCGTGGGGCGCGAGTTTCCTGGTCTTCCAGGGCGGGCGTCTGATGGGGCTCGGGTGATCACGATGACGGACCTGTGGCAGCACGTCCTGGTGGCCGCGGCCGCGCTCGCGGCGGCGGTGTGGCTGGTCGTTCTCCGGATCCGGAAGCGGCGCGAGGCCGCGAAGTGCGACACCTGCGCCCTCGCCCAGGCCCTGACCACGCGTCCCCGGGACGAACGTTAGGCGCGCGGTCGCGGTCCTGGCCGCGTGACGCTTCGCCCGACCACTCGCCCCCCTGTCTTGCCACGCGGGTTATACTGCACCCATGACCGGAGCCGCCAACCATCGATTCATCGCGCGCCCGCGCGACGAGTGGTATCCGCTGTGCCGCTCCGAGCGCCTCCGGCGGCGGCCCCTCCCGGCCGCGCTGTTTGGAACGCCCGTCGTTCTGTTTCGCACGGCCGGCGGTGTGCCCGCCGCGCTGGTGGACCGCTGCCCGCACCGCAACGTCCCGCTCTCGCTCGGCAAGGTAAGGGGCGAGTGCATCCGGTGTGCCTACCACGGGTGGGAGTTCGATCGCGAAGGCGCGTGCCGCGCGGTCCCGGGGCTCGTGGGCGACGTGCGCGCGCGCGAGCGCCGCGCGCCGGCGTTCGCAGCGCGCGAGTCGCAGGGATTCGTGTGGGTGTATGGACGCCCGGACGCCGTGCCGGCCGGTGAGCCGTTCGTGTTCCCGTACGCGGGCGAGCACGGGTGGACCAGCGCGCGCGAGGAACTCGACGTGGAGGCGTCGCTGCACGCGGTGGCCGAGAACGCGCTGGACGTCCCCCACACCGCCTTCCTCCACGGGGGGTTGTTCCGGAATGCCGAACGCCCGCGCCGCGAGATCGACGTCGTCGTGCGCCGCGGTGCCGACCGCGTCGAGGCGGAGTACCTGGGCGAGTCGCGCCCGCCGGGTGTCGTCGCGCGGCTGCTCGCGCTGCGCGGCGGCGAGGTGATTCACGTCGACCGCTTCATCCTGCCCTCGGTCGCGCAGGTCGAGTACCGGCTCGGGGAAGCGGGCCTGTGCATTTCGGCCGCTCTCGCCCCGCTCGATGACTATCGCACCCGGCTCTCGGTGATGTTCTCGTACCGCCTCCCCGTGCCGGGCTGGATGGCCCGGCCGTTTCTCCGGCACTTCGCGATGCGCATCTTCCGGCAGGATGCGCGCATGCTGGCCCGGCAGACCGATACGATCCGTCGCTTCGGCGAAGAGAGCTACAAGTTCACCGAGATCGACGTGCTCGGGGCCGAGATCTTCGACCTGCTGCGCCGCGCGGAGTCCGGTGAGCGAGGCACGGACGCCGTGCGCGAGCGCAGGATCCGCATCGCGGTGTGAACCTGCGGCGCCCTCGACCCCGGGCCCGGTGCGCCTGGCGGGGTGCGATCGGTGACGCGAGCGGCGAAGGATTCTTCGCTCCGGTCCGAAACCCCGCTTGACGTATCGGCCCGGGCGCGCTATTGTTCCCCCCAATATCCTTTTAACCGGGCCCCGCGAGGCCCAGAAGGGATCGTACAGGAATGACTGCCCCGATGTCCCCGCGCGCACGCGGGGCGATGGTCGTACGAACGAGTGGCCTTCCCGACGGAACCGCGGGAGGGCTTTTTTTTGCGCCCGCCGGCCGGCACGCGCCGGCCATGAACGCCACACCGGAGGTTTCGTGATGAACTCCCGCCCGCGCGGCAAGATGATCCTGGCCGACGGAACGCGCTACGAAGGATTGCTGACCGGCGCCGCCGCGCGACCCGAATGGAAGGGGATCGTATGGGGCGAGGTCGTGTTCAACACGTCGATGACGGGATACCAGGAGGTCATCACCGATCCGTCGTACGCGGGACAGATCGTCGTGATGACGTATCCGCAGATCGGCAACTACGGCGTGACCGTCGACGACAGCGAGAAGCCGTCGTGCGCGGCGCGCGCCCTCGTGGTTCGCGACCTGCAGGAGTTCTTCTCGCCCGGACCCGGGCGAACGAGCCTCGAGCACTTCATGGTCGAGCAGGAACTCCCCGGACTCACGGGGATCGACACGAGGGCCGTGACCCGTCACATCCGCGACAAGGGCTCGATCATAGCCGCCATCGGAAGCGCGGAAACGGGCGACGCGGAGCTCCTCGAAATCGCGCGCACGAGGAAACTCGACCGGAGCGAACGGCTCGTGGAGGGCGTGTCGGGGACGCTCCGTGCCGTCCACGAGGGGGAACAGGGCCGCGCCGCGGTGATCGATCTGGGTGTCAAGAAGAGCATCGTCGAGAACGTCCGGAGGCTGGGAGTCACCACGCAGGTCTTCGACGCATCGTTCCAGGCCGAGAACATCGCCGAAGGCGGTTTCGATTTCGTCGTGGTCTCCAACGGGCCGGGAGACCCGGCCGACATCCCCGAGGTCGTCGAGCAGGTCGACCTGCTGATCGGGCGGGTGCCCATGCTCGGCATCTGCCTGGGTCACCAGTTGATCGCGCGCGCGCTGGGAGCCGAAACGTACAAACTCAAGTTCGGCCACCACGGCGCCAATCAACCCGTGATCGACCAGCGCACCAACCAGGTCTTCATCACCAGCCAGAACCACAACTACGCGGTGAGCGACGAGATCGCCGACCGCGCGGGCGTGACGGTCACGTACACCAACGCGGCCGACGGAACCCTGGAGGGATTCATCGACGAGCACCGGAAGGTCGAGTGCGTACAGTTCCACCCGGAGGCCTCGCCCGGGCCCCACGACTGCCGCTTCATCTTCGATCGCTTCTACGAGAAGGTAAAGGAGTGGAACCATGCCTCGGATTGACGACATCGGATCGGTGATGGTGATCGGCAGCGGCCCCATCGTCATCGGACAGGGCTGCGAATTCGACTACTCCGGGACGCAGGCCATCCGCGCGCTCAAGGAGGAGGGCATTCGGGTCGTCCTCATCAACAGCAATCCCGCGACCATCATGACCGACCC
>CAZPUV010000032.1:0-14696 GCA_964589805.1 uncultured bacterium
CCCTCAGTGCGTCGCGCGCCCGGGCACGGACGAACTCGCCCAGGTCGTCGGAGCCCTCCTCGTCGTCCACGACCACGGTGAACGGATGCAGGAACACGCTCTCCATCTGCGCCAGGAACTCGTCGCGCCGCTGGTTTTCCGGGAGTTCCTTCGGGTCGATGGCCTCGGCCATGGCGGTCTCGACGAAATCGTCGATGATCGTTTCGATGACGGGCTTCAGGTCCGGGGCATCGATTACCTCGTTACGGCGCCGATAGATCACCTCGCGCTGCTTGTTCATCACGTCGTCGTAATCGATCAGGCGCTTGCGGATCTCGAAGTTGTACCCTTCGACCCGCTTCTGCGATCGCGCGATGCTCTTCGTGACGAGCGAGTGCGTGATGACCTCGCCTTCCTTGACGCCCAGGCGGTCCATGACGCCGGCAATCCGCTCGGGCCGGAACAGGCGCATCAGGTCATCCTCCAGCGAGACGTAGAAGACCGACGCGCCGGGGTCTCCCTGCCGGCCCGCGCGTCCGCGCAGCTGACGGTCGATGCGCCGGGACTCGTGGCGCTCCGTACCTATAATATGGAGGCCGCAGGGCACGTCCGCTTCGCACGCGGTGGTGTCGACGATCGAGCCGTCCATGGCCTTCCATTCCTTCTTCCCGGTTCCGATGCCGCACTCGGCGCACTTCACCACCTTCGGCTCGAGCTTGATGTCCGTGCCGCGCCCCGCCATGTTGGTCGCGATCGTGACCGCGCCCGACCGGCCGGCCCGGGCGACAATCTCCGCCTCCTGCTGGTGGAACTTGGCGTTGAGGACGTTGTGCGCGATTCCCCGGCGCTTGAGGAACCGGGAGAGCGTCTCCGACACCTCGACGCTGATCGTGCCCACCAGCACCGGGAGCCCCTTCTCGTGCAGGCGCGCGATCTCTTCCACGATCGCGTTGTACTTCTCGCGCTTCGTCTTGAGGATCAGGTCATCGTAGTCCACGCGGCGGACCGGTTCGTTGGTGGGAATCACCTGCACGTCGAGCTTGTAGATCTTGTGCAGCTCTTCGGCCTCCGTCTCCGCCGTTCCGGTCATACCGGCGAGTTTCGTGTACATCCGGAAGTAGTTCTGGAGCGTGATCGTGGCGAGCGTCTGCGTCTCGCCCTCGATGTGCACGCCCTCCTTCGCTTCCAGCGCCTGGTGCAGCCCCTCGGAGAACCGGCGTCCCGGCATGAGCCGCCCCGTGAACTCGTCCACGATGATGACGCGCCCGTCCTGGACCACGTACTCGACGTCCTTCTCGAACAGCGTGTAGGCACGCAGCAGCTGGCTGAAGTTGTGGATGGCCTCGGAGCGCTCCGCGTACGCGCGGTGCGCCTCGTCCTTGGCCTGCACGCGCTCGGCCGGCCCGAGCGACTCGTTGGCGTCGATGGCGGCGATTTCCTCGCTGATGTCCGGCAGCACGAACTGCTCGCGATCCTCCGGGGAAAGCGCCTCCCGGCCCTTCTCGGTCAGATTGAGCGAGCTGCCCTTCTCGTCGACCGCGAAGTAGAGCTCCTCGTCGAGTTCCGTGAGCACCTTGTCCCGCATCAGCACGACTTCCATGCGCTGGATCATGCGCTCGGTTCCGGGCTCGGACATCAGCTTCATGAAGCGCGTGTTCTTGGGCGCCCCGCGCTTGACCTTGAGGAGCGAGCGGGCCACCTCCTCCTGCTTCTCGGGGTCGTCCCGGTTCTTCTCGGCGAACGCAACCAGATCGTTCGCAAGCCGCGTCTGCAGCGACATCACGCGTTCGACCTTCGGCTTGAGACGCGCGAACAGATCCGATGACTTGCTGTGCGAGACGGGGCCGGAGATGATGAGCGGTGTTCGGGCTTCATCGATGAGGACGCTGTCCACCTCGTCCACGATGGCGTAGTGGTGCCCGCGCTGGACGCGGTCTTCCGCGCGCGTCTTCATGTTGTCCCGCAGGTAATCGAAGCCGAACTCGTTGTTGGTTCCGTAGGTGATGTCTTTTGCGTACGCGGCCTTGCGCACCTCGTTGGGCACGTCTCCCTGCACACACCCCACCGACAGACCGAGCACCTCGAATACCTTCCCCATCCACTCCGAGTCGCGGCGGGCGAGGTAATCGTTCACCGTGATCAGGTGAACCCCATTCCCCGTCAGGGCGTTCAGATAGAGAGGAAACGTCGCCACGAGCGTCTTGCCTTCGCCCGTCGCCATCTCGGCGATCTTGCCCTGGTGCAGGGCGATGCCGCCGACGACCTGCACGTCGTACGGCACCATTTCCCACGTCGTGGGGATGCCGCACACGTCCCAGGTCTTCCCAACCAGCGCCCGGCAGGCGGCCTTGACGAGGCCGAACGCCTCGGGAAGCAACTGGTCGGTGGTTTCACCGTTCTCGATGCGGGATCGGAACTCCGCGGTCCTGGCCTGGAACTGTTCCGGCGTGAACCCGGCGTACTCGTCCGCCCGGCGGTTCACCTCGTCGACCACCGGTCGGTGGCGCGCGAAATCCCGGGTGGCCTTTGGCTTGAACAACTTCTCGAGCAGCTTCATGCGTCGATCGGACCTTTCGCTGAAATTTGAAGCAAAATAACAGATTAGGGGCGGGAAACGCAAGTCGCGCCGCGCTCGGCGCGGGGCTAGCGCGGCAGTTCGAGTCCGAAGAAATGGCCGTCGTTGTTGCCGAAGTACACCCGGCTCCCGAGCACCAGCGGCGAGGAATAGATCGCTTTCGCGGTATCGAAACGGTCCTCCAGGCGACCCGATCCAGCGTCCAGGCAATAGACGGCCCCGTCATACGAGGTGACCACCACCCGCCCGTTCTCCACGCTCGGCCGCGCGAATATCGCCCCCGATGTCGCGTGCTTCCAGATCAGCGAGCCGTCCGACGCGTCGAGACAGTACAGGTTCCCGTCGCCGCTGCCCGTGAAGACCCGGTCGCCGGCCACGTGGATGGCGGCGTTGACCGCGCCTCCCGTCGTGAACGACCATGCCTTCTCCCCGCTGTCGGCGCTGAGGGCCACCACGGCGCCCCTGGCGGTTCCGACGAACACGCGATCGCCGGACACCGCCGGCGAGGAACCCACCGGCCCGCCCAGCGCAACTTGCCAGCGCCTGGCTCCGGTGTCCTCCGCGAGTGCGTAGAGCTTCCCGTCGTGCGAGGGCACGTAGACCGTGCCGCCGGACGCGGCGATCGAGCCCCGGATCTGGCCGCTCGTCCTGAACTTCCAGAGCACGCGACCCGTCTCGAGCGACAGCGCGTAGACATTCCCCCGCACCGTACCTGCCACCACCCGGTCCGCGCTGGCCGCCGGTGTGCTGACGATCTTCTCGGCCAGGGGGCGCTTCCATGCGACGCGGCCGTCTTTCGATCCGAGCCGGAACACGTTGCCCGCGTAGTCGCACGCAATCACCGCGTCTCCGGCAACGACCGGTGACGCGCCCACACCACCCGACGCGCGGTGCACCCAGAGACGCTCTCCACTCTTGCGATCGAGCGCATAGACGTTCCCGTCGCGCGCGCCGAACACCACCGCACCACCGGCGGCGGCCGGCGAAGACGTGACCGCGTCGCGGTACGACCGGCGCCAGGACTCCACGAAGCTGGAGCCGGCCTGCGGTGGCGGCGAATCGCGCGTTACCGCCGCCAGTTCCTCGCTCACCGCTGGCGACTCGCCACGGGTTTCCTGCGGCGCCGGGCGTTCCTGGCTCGCGCGCGCCGCTTCTCCCTCGACCTTGCCCCCCCGCAGGCGCGGACCGACGGTCCAGGCCAGCACCGCCACCACCACGACCACGCCCGCCACCGAAAGTGCGGCACGCGGAACCGTCTTTCCACCCGCGCGCTCCACCGCCTCCGTCTCTCGCGCGGGCGCTCCCCCGGCGGGGGCGACGCAGACGACACGCAGCACGGTGTTCATGCAGCGCTCGATTGTCACGCGGCGGTCATTCCGCCCGCGCTCCACCTCCAGCGCGTCCAGCACCGCCGCCGCGTCGTCCGGCGAACCACCCAGAAGGAACTCGATGCCCCCTTCCGGCGCGGAGGCGAGATCGTACCGGTAGAGCGCCAGGGATTCGGTGAGCGTCTGCGCGAAGAGATCCTGCTGCGCGCGCGTCGTCTCGATGCCGACTTCCGTCACGCCGGCGGTCCCCGCCGAGACCGGCAGCATGGCGCCGGCGATGCGCACCCGCGCGGGCACATCGCGCCCGCACAGGAGATGCACCGTGGCCCGTTCCCGGATCATGACGAATACGCCCAGCCCGCGGAAATCGTCCACGCGAGTGTCCACCTGGCGTGCGGTATCGTCGAGGATACGTACGACGCGCCGGAGGAACGTCAGGGCGGTCTCGGGTCGGGATGGCGAGAGGTAGCGGCCGACGATCTCGCGGTACGCGCTTCGCAGGAATTCCGCGCGCGTCTCCGTCCCCCGTGGCACCAGATCCTGGAGGATCAGATACAGGCCGCCATCGTCTCTGGCCTGCTCGGCATGGAAGAACTCGGCGCGGTTCGCGCCGCCCTCCGGCATGAATGCGGTGCACGTCGTCATGGTTGCGCGCGCCAGTGGCACGCGCAGCGAGCGTAGGCACCGCCGTTGGCGGGTGTCAACGAAAGCTTTGGCTAGCGAGCGGTCACGAACGGGGCGGCTTGCGCCCGGCAGCGGAACCCTTCTTCCGCCCGCCGGCCGTCGACTTCTTCGGCTTGGAGCCCGTGGCCTTCCTGAGGAAGCTGAACAGCCCACCCGCCGGCTTCGACTCGGGCTTCGTTCCCGTGAGCGGCTTTCCCCCGTTCTTGCGGTAACGCTGTGCGAGCGGGTGGTCGGGGTCCCACTTCAGGGCCTCGTCGAAACATTCCATCGCCGTGCTCGTCAGGCCGGCCTGCATGTAGACGAACCCCAGATTGGCATGGTAGTCGGCGTTGTAGAACTCCATTTCGAGCGCCTTCTTGCACGCATCCCGCGCCTCGTGAAGCTGCGTCCGGAGAACACCCAGCGTGAATCCGTACCAGCTCAGGTAGGCGGGGTTGGAATCGTCGAACTTGACGGCGGCCTTCAACAGCAGCGCCGCCTTGTCGTATCGATTCTGGCGCATGGCAGCGCGGGCCTGGTCGTAGGAAAGCTGCGCCGAGCGCTTGTCGGCCTCGCGACGTTCCGGGGCGGGACCGGACGGGTTGCGCCGCTTCAGACGCTCGTCGAATTCCCGGCGCTGGGCCGGATCGCTGAGAACCGCGAACGCTTCGTTGATCATCTTGAAGTCGATCTGCTTCTCGGCCGTCTCCTCACCCTTGATGTCGGGGTGGTGCAGCTTGGCCAGCTTGAAATACGCCTTCTTGATGGCATCGGCATCCGCCGCCGGCCACACGCCGAGCACCTCGTAGTAATCGACGAATTTGAGGTTCGATTCCATTTCCGATCTCACGTTCGGTTGGGGCCCCCTACGCTTCGTACTTCCCGCCCATGACGGCCTTCAACTCCAGCTGGAGATTGTTGGCCAGCTGGTTGTTGGGCTGTACGCTCAGGACCTGTTCGATCTGTGCCTGCGCTTCGTCATAGCGGTTGTTCTCATAATAGAGGAGCGCGAGGTTCAGCCGGGCTTTGGAGTAGTAGGGGTTGATCTTGAGGGCCACCTCGAACTCGTGCACCGCGTCGTCGGTCATGCCGTTGTTTCCATACGCGATGCCCAGGTAGTTGTGGAGATCCGGGTAGTCCGGCTTCAGCGCGATTGCCTTCTTCAACTCCCGGATGGCCTCGTCCAGATTGCCATTCTGGATCGCATCCACCGCGATCTCCTTGCTGATCTCGGCGGAACTCGGACGTTCCACCAGCAGTTCGGAGTAGTATCCCGCCACCTTCCCTTCGTCGCCGCTGCGCATCGCCGTGACCAGCCCGTCCAGAGCCTCGCGGTAGAAGTTCGGGCAGCTGTGCCGGGCACCCACCGCTTCTGCGACGGCGGACTCCATGTCACCCGACTGCCGGAGCACCTTGGAAAGGTGTACCCGGGCGCGAAAGAACTTGTTGTTGATGGCGAGCGCGGCGCGAAGACAACCGACCGCTTCCGCGTCCCTCCCCAGTTGTGCATACAGGACACCCAGCTTGTACTGCATGTCCGCGAACTGGGGCTTGATCGCCACCGCCGCTTCCATCTCGCGCGCTGCGCCGTCGATGTCCCCGGCTTCCAGTCGCTCGCGTGAGATGGCCGCGTGCGCTTCGCAGGTGTAGAGATCGAGCGTTGACCGGTCCACGTCGCTCGCATTCCGGGCGAGGACCTGCAACTCCTGGAACTTCGCCAGAGCCTTGCGGTGCTCGCCCGCATTGAACAGATTCAGCGCCTTCGAGAACTCGTCCTTGGGAATGAAAGCGAAAAGTCGTTTGAGAAACATGTTCTACCCCTGAAGTAGTCTCGACGCCAGTTGCATCACGATTCCACTGAAGATCGGCACCCGCATGTTGTCGTCCAGCGGCGACGGCAGGGCCTCGGCGAGCGTCGCGGCGACGGCTCCCAGCACCGCCAGTCCCGGCACACCCAGGATCGGGGTCCCCACCGCCACACAGACGACAAAGCAGGCCATACTTCCCTGCGGACTCTTCCCCCAGTACAGGGGTCGTCCGAATCGCTTCCCGACGATCGCCGCAGCGGCGTCTCCAAGCACCAGGAACGCAAGCGCCGCGATGGCCACCTCGTGGTCGAAGACGACGACGCTCAGCAGCGCGGCGATCATGTAGTGCGTCGACCCCAGAAGATGCTCCTCTTCGTGGGGGCGGATGAGCGAGCGGAACAGACGGAGGAAGAACCCCCTCAACCGGCGATCGCTCAACCGCAGCAGATCGACCGCGACCGTGGCAAAAGTAGCAAGTATGAGGCCAAGCAGGGCAGGGGTCGGCGGCATGAGGTACACCCAGACCGGCACGACGATCATGGCCAGATGAAAGGACTTACGCTGCAGTTCCCTCTTTACGGACTGCCGCGTTTCCGCGCTCCCCGTCAGTCCGGGCGTGAGTTTTTGGCCCATAGCGGCCGAATCGTACCGGAGCGGCAGGGTGCTGGACAGGCAAAAAAAGGCCCGGTCGAAGCCGGGTGCGCGCGCTCAGTCGACGACAGGGGGGTTCTCTCTCACCGGGGGTTCGCCGGCGCACGCGTGCCCCCGAAGTACAGCGCATGGTACACGTTGGCCGACTCGACCACGCGCTTCACGTAACCGCGCGTCTCCTTGTAGTCGATCGACTCGACCGCGTCGATCGCGGGGTCGCCGGAGACACCGGGACGCAACCAGCGGTCCGCCGCACCGGGACCCGCGTTGTAGGCCGCGAGCATCCACACCACGCTTCCCTTCCCCTCACGCAGCAGATCGGCGGCGTACCATACTCCCAGGGTCACATTGACCGACGGGTCGTCGAGCCGCCCGTCCAGATCCCCGAGTTCCAGCCTGGCGGCAACCTGTCGCGCCGTTCCCGGCATCAGTTGCATGAGCCCGACCGCACCTGCCCGCGACACGACGTCTGCTTCGAACCGGCTCTCCTCCCGTATCACCCCGTAGACGAGATGCGCGGGAAGACCGTTCCGTCCCGCACTCTCGAGGACCTGCGCGGGGTACGGCAGAGGGTGCGTCAGAAACCGGAAATCGTCCCGGTGCTCACGGCGGTCCTCCCACGACAGGCTGGAACGCGCCCGCTCGTAGAGCCGCACGCTCCGCCACGGCATCGCATACTCTTCGTAGACACGCGCCAGCGTCAGTGTCTGTTCTGCGGAGCCCCCGCTTCGCCGGCGCGCCACGTCGAGTTCCTGCTCCGCCCAGTCGCGGAGTCCGGCCTCGAGGAACATGACTCCCCGTTCGATCGCACGCGCTGTCTCGCGGTCGCCGCCCGCAGACCCGGCCGCGGCCGCGCGCAGCACGCGCCGGTACGCTTCATCGCGCTCGGCGTCCGCCCCGGCGAGCCACTCGGTCAGCGATCCCGGTCCCTCCAGCAGCAGGACCCCGGTCGAGGCGCGCACCGGTCCGCGCGCCGACTGCGCCACATCGGGCGAGGCGTAGAACGAGTACGGGTTGACCGCTCGCAACTCGTCGAGGATCATCCGGGCAGATCCCGCGCCCGCGCGCTCCCGCTCGCGCGCCAGATAGAACAGGGCCGCTTCGTCCGTTCGGCGTGACCGTGCAAGCCACTGTTCGTAGATGGCGGCCGCCTCCTCGGAACTCCCCGCGTCCGACAGTTCGCCCGCCCGGCGCATCGCCGCCGCCCAGCCGTGGAAACTCGACGGATAGGAGCGCCGCAGCTGATCCAGAACGCGGACCGCTTCGTCCTCGCGCCCCCCCTGCCGTAATTGGGACGCCGCGGCATAGAGCGCTTCGGCGGCCAGCCCGTCGTTGGGATAGTCGCGCGCGAACTGTTCGTATACCGCCGCCGACTCGGTCGTGCGCCCCAGTTTCCGAAGCGAGCGCGCCATGACCAGCATCGACCGGCGCCGCAGAGAGGGATCCGAGTACGACGGACGCGCCAGCGCGATCGCGCGCGAGTAGTCACGGGACTGGTAGTGATAGTCGGCCCAGAGCAGCCGGTGTTCCTCGCTCTCGCGCCCGCCCGGTTCGCGCGCGTCCACGGCCCGGAGCGCGCGCCGCAGCGCTTCGGTCTGTCCGCGCGCGGCCAGCACCTGCGCGCAGGCGAGGAGTGTGGAGCTCGAGAGGCCGTCTTTGCTCTCGCGGCCCAGCAGATCGATCGCGCACGCCTCCGCCTCGCTCGAATTCCGATGTTCGTCGAACAGGCGACGCGCCTCGCGCAGCGCCACGACCCGGTCGTCGCAATCCCACGCGAGCCGGTAGCGTGTCTTCATCATGCGGCGCTTCGCGCCGTCGTCCACCGCACTTCGCACCGCGTCGTTCGCGGCCGCGAGCGCGTCGCGCGGTCTGCCGAGCGCGGTGTAGATGTCGACGCGCTGCTCGTCGATGGGCGCGCGCAGTGCCTCCGTCGCGTCGGCCTTCCTGGCGCGATCCAGGCACGAAATCGCGGCGGGGCCGTCGCCGAGGGCGAGGTAAATCCGGGCCAGGAGATAATCGCGGTACGCGGCCAGCGCGGGATCCTCGACGACGCCGGTGGAGAGGAGTTCGAGGGCCAGAGAGTGACGGCCGGCCTGAAGGTTGAGCCGGGCGCGCTGCAGCTGTCTGAGGACGGATGCCCGCGGTGTCGGATCGAACGCGGTCATCGCGACCAGGCTGTCCGCCTCCGCAAAGCGTCCGAGTTGAATGAGCAGGCCGATCGCGAGACGCCGGCCGGCCTCCGTCCTCGCACCTCCCGAAGCCCGCAGTGCTTCCCAGGCCAGCGCGGGCTCACCGTGCCGATCCAGGAGGCGGACCACCGTTTCGTCCGCGCCCGGGCGCCCGGCCGGCACGACGGTCCGCGCTGAGCGCGGGGCCGGCACGCCGGCGGCAGCCGCAAAAAGAAGCGCGGCCGCGAGGGCCGCGAGAGCCGATCGCCGTGGCATGTCTAAATTATAGCCCCGGCGAGCGATACACGGCAAGGGCCGCCGTCACTCCCATTCGATGGTGCTTGGCGGCTTGGAGCTGATATCGAACGCGACCCGGTTGACGTGCGGCACCTGGTTGATGATCCGGTTCGAAACCGCGCGCAGGAGATCGCCGGGCAGCTCGGCCCAGTCGGCGGTCATTCCGTCGGTGCTGGTGACGGCGCGCAGCACGACCGGGAACGAGTAGGTCCGTGCGTCTCCCATGACGCCGACGCTTCGCACCGGCAGCAGGACCGCCAGGGCCTGCCACACATCGTCGTACACACCCCATTCGTGCAACGCGTCGATGAATATCCGGTCGGCCTGACGCACGATCTCGAGCTTCTCCTGCGTCACCTCTCCCAGAACCCGCACCGCCAGTCCCGGCCCGGGAAACGGGTGGCGTCGCAGCTGCGCACGTGGCAGCCCCAGTTCCTCACCGACCGCACGCACCTCGTCCTTGAAGAGAAGCGCGAGCGGCTCGATCAACTTGAACCGCATCTTCTCCGGCAGTCCCCCGACGTTGTGGTGCGTCTTGATGGTCGCCGACGGCCCCCCGGTCGACAGGCTCTCGATCCGGTCCGGATACAACGTCCCCTGCGCGAGGAAGTCGAACGGGCCGTGCGCTGTGCTGACCTCCTCGAAGATCTCGATGAAGAGGTTGCCGATCCGCTTGCGTTTCTCCTCGGGATCGGTGACCCCCGCCAGACGCTGGAGAAAACGAGCGCGCGCGTCGACCACTTCGAGCGGCGCCGTCAGATGCGAACCGAGCAGGTCGACGACGTTCTCGCGCTCGCCGGCCCGCAGAAGCCCGTTGTCGACGAACACACAGAAGAGGTTGCCTCCGACGGCGCGATCCACGAGGCACGCGACCACCGAGGAATCGACTCCCCCGCTCACGGCACAGATCACCCGCGAGTCGCCCGCGCGCTCGCGTATCTCCGCGGTCATCTGCTCGACGATCGCACCCGTCGACCAGTTCGTCTCGCACCCGCAGACGCCGAACAGGAAGTTGTCGATGATCGTTTCGCCATGGACCGTGTGGTGGACTTCCGGATGGAACTGCACGGCGAAGGTCTTCTTCGGTTCGTACTGAAACGCGGCGATCTCACTGTTGTCCGAGGTCGCCAGCACTTCGAACCCTCCCCCGCCGCCGGTGACCTTGTCGCCGTGACTCATCCACACCGGCTGCTCGCGCGGTGTCTTCCTGAACAGGACGCTCTCGGGGTTGGCCCGGATTCGCGTGTGTCCGTACTCGGCGGCGCCGGCGCGTTCCACCGAGAAACCGAGGTCGCGCGCAACGAGCTGCATGCCGTAACAGATCGCCAGCACCGGGAGCCCCCAGTCCCAGAAACCGGGCGGCAGGGTCGGCGCGCCGGGGTCGAAGACGCTCGACGGCCCGCCGGAGAGGATTACGCCCCGGGGGGAGTTCTCGAGGGCACGCTCCCGCGGGGCGTTCCACGGGACAATCTGAGAGAACACGCCCTTCGCGCGAATGCGGCGGGCGATGAGCTGCGTGAACTGAGAGCCATAATCAATTATCAATATGCCATTTACAGACATGGATATCCGCTACACGTGACGGAAGTGACGCCGGCCCGTGAACACCATTGCCACGTTCGCCTCGTTCGCCGCGTCGATCACCTCGCGGTCGCGGATCGAGCCGCCGGGTTGAATCACGGCCGTGATCCCGGCCCGCGCCAGTTCCTTGACCCCGTCCGCGAACGGGAAGAAGGCATCCGATGCGGCCACCGCCCCCTTGACCGGGAGTCCCGCGTCGTGCGCCTTGCGGGCCGCGATGTGCGACGAATCCACTCGGCTCATCTGCCCCGCGCCGACTCCCACCGTGCCCTCGCCGTCCGCGATGACGATCGCATTCGACTTCACGTTCTTGGCCACCTTCCACGCCATCCCGAGTGCGAGCGATTCGTCCTCGCCGGGGCGCCGGTCGGTGACGGTCTCCATGCTCTCCAACTCCGGAAATCCCGTGTCCTCGTCCTGCACCAGCGCCACTCCCTGTGTGAAGACGCCCATCGTGCCGGCATCCGTGCGAGTCCAGTACTCGTCCGGGATGGTTATCACACGGAGGTTCTTCTTCTTCTCGAGCAGAGCCGCCGCGTCGGGATCGATGGCGCGCGCAACCACCACTTCGAGAAACAGCTGGCCCATCTCCTCGGCCAGCGGGGCGCCGAGGGTTCCGTTCACCGCCACGACCCCGCCGAACGCGCTCACGGTGTCCGTCTTCAGGGCGCGCCTCCACGACTTAAGCACGTCGTCACACCACGCGGCCCCGCAGGGGTTGTTGTGCTTGATGATCGCCACGCTGTTCGGCCCCAGATCGCGCACCAGCGTGAACGCGCCGATCAGGTCGAGGTAGTTGTTGAACGAGAGTTCCTTGCCCTGGAGCTGCGTCATAGCGACGAACGGAGAGCCCGCCGCCGTGCGGTACAGCGCGCCGCGCTGGTGCGGGTTCTCGCCGTAACGGACGTCGGTGACCTTGGTCAGCCCGACCGGGAGTCGCTCCGGCAACGCGGCGGCACCGGTCACCCCGCGCATGAAGTGCGCGATGGCCGCGTCGTAGGTGGCCGTGAGCGAAAACGCCTCCGCCGCGAGCCGCGTTCTCGTCTGCGGCGACGTCGATCCCTCCGCCTTGATCTCCGCGATCACATCCGCGTACTGCTCCGGACTGGTGAGTACCGTCACGTGGCGATGGTTCTTCGCTGCCGCGCGCAGGAGAGTGATTCCGCCGATATCGATGTACTCGATCATCTCGCCCGGCGGCAGACCGGCCCGGAGCTTCTCCTCGAACGGATAGAGATTCACGATCACGTAGTCGATCGGATAGCTGCCCTGCTCCTCCAGGGTGCGCATGTGCGCGCCGTTGTCACGGTCGGCCAGGATGCCCCCGTGGATCTTCGGATGCAGCGTCTTCACACGGCCGCCCAGGATCTCCGGGCTGGACGTGTACGCCGAAATCTCCTCCACGGCCACGCCCTTCTCCTCGAGGAACGCCTTCGTTCCCGAGGACGCGATCAGGTGGATTCCCTGTTCGCACAGCACCGCGGCGAGTTCGGCGAGGCCGGTCTTGTCCGTCACGCTGATGAGGGCGGTCGATGCCTTCAGAGTCTTCTTCACAGGTACCTCTCCAGGTTGCGTTCTGGAAACAGCCTGTCGTGGGCCTCCCGGTACCGCGCGATGGTCTTGCGCACCACCTCGGCGGGCAGCTCGGGGCCCGGCGGATTGTGATCCCATCCGCTCGCGTCCAGATGGTCGCGAACGAACTGCTTGTCGAAACTCTCCTGGGGTCCACCCGGGGCGTACTTGTCCGCGGGCCAGAAGCGGGAGGAATCCGGCGTCAGCATCTCGTCGATGAGCGTGATCTTCCCGCCCACCATTCCGAACTCGAACTTCGTGTCGGCGAGGATGATGCCGCGTGCGCGAGCATAGTCCCGCCCCCGGCGGTACAGGTCGATGCTGATGTCGCGCAGCTTCTCAGCCTGGTCGCGCGGAACCAGCCGGCACATCTCCTCGAAGGAGATGTTCTCGTCGTGTCCGACGTCGGACTTCGTCGCCGGCGTGAAGATCGGATCGGGAAGCTCCGAAGACTCGGTGAGTCCCGCGGGCAGCGCGACGCCGCAAACCGACCGGTTCTGCCGATACTCCTTCCAGCCGGATCCGCTGAGGTACCCCCGCACCACGCACTCGACGTCGAAGCGATCCGCCTTCGCGACCAGCATGCTGCGGCCGGCGAGTTCGCTCCGTCCCTTGAACGGCGCGGGGTAGTCATCCACGTCGGCCGAGATGAAGTGCGTCTTCAGTCCGGACCCGAAGTGCTCGTACCAGCCGATCGTGATCTGTGTCAGCAGGATTCCCTTGCCGGGGAGGCTCGACGGAAGGACGACGTCGTAGGCGCTGATTCGATCCGTCGAGACGATCAGCAGCCTGTCGCCCAGGTCGAAGACATCGCGTACCTTGCCCTTGCGATCCGGGGACAGTCCGAGGTCGCTCGTACTCGCGAGACCCTGTGTCATATTGGTTCAACCCTTGTTGCGCCGTACCGGCGCGGTTGGTGGTTCTACTCATTCGTCCCCAGAACCCGCCGCCCATCCACCCGGAGCGCGCCGCGTGCAATCAACTCCACGGCGCGGACCACGATGCGGTGCTCTTCGGCCAGAATGCGGGACCGCAACGCATCCACATCGTCCGCGTCGAGGACCGGTACCGCGGCCTGCAGGATGATCGGACCTCCGTCGAGGGACTTGTCCACGAAATGGACCGTGCAGCCCGCGATCTTCACGCCGTGTTCCAGCGCCTGCCGCTGGGCGTTCAGCCCCTTGAAACCCGGCAGCAGCGACGGGTGTATGTTGATGATCCGTCCCGCGAAGCGATCGAGAAGCGCGCCCTCCAGGATGCGCATGAATCCCGCCAGCAGTATCAGATCGACCCGCTCCGCCTCGCAGACGCGAACGATGGCGGCTTCGGCCCCTTCCGCAAGGCGGCCGCGCCGTTCGCCCGGTTCGACCTGGTGCCACGGAATACCGAATTCCTCGGCGATCGCGACCGCCTTCGCGGTTCGATCGTCGGTCACGAGGCACGCTACTTCGGCCGGAAACGTCGAATCCTGGCAGCGCTCCACGAGCGCCCTGAAGTTGCTTCCACGGCCGGAGGCCAGCACGGCCACTCGGCAATTGACGGAGGTCACGTATACCCTTCCGCGTCGTAGTTGGGCGCACTATACCACCCGTCCGCGCGGGGCTGTCACCAAAAATCGATCCCCCGTCCTCCGGTCACCGCCCGATGATCGCGGCCGCCAGGAGAGCCAGCGCGAGGGTCCAGGCGACGCGGCTTCGGGGCCATCTCCACGCCAGCGCCAGCGCCGCGTAGTACGGCCCCGGGCGCGGCCCGGCCCACGCCACCGGGTCGGGCACCGCTGCTCCCGCCGCCAGTACCGCGGCGACGGTGGCCTGCGAAACCCACGCCAGGCACGCCACGACCGCCTCCCCGATCACCGGAGCGCCCGCGAGCGGCGCGCTGATCAACGCGAGGACCTGGACGACCGTGACGGGAATCACGAAGGCCACCGTGGCCACCGGACCGACCACGCTCATGCGCCCGAAGTGATGGAACAGGAGCGGGGCAATCACGATTTCCACGGCCACGCTGATCACGAATGCGCCGAGGGCGCCCGCGCCGATCGCACGAAACACGCGTTTCGCCCGGTTTCCCG
>CAZPUV010000033.1:0-14615 GCA_964589805.1 uncultured bacterium
GGCGACGAGTTCTACTTCATGGAGATGAACACGCGCATCCAGGTGGAGCACCCGGTGAGCGAGATGGTCACCGGCCGCGACCTCATAAAGGAGATGATCGCGGTGGCGTCCGGCGAGGCGCTTTCCTTCTCGCAGAAGGACGTGCGCTTCGTGGGGCACGCAATCGAATGCCGTATCAACGCGGAGGATCCGACGCGCGAGTTCATGCCGTGCCCCGGGAAGATAGGTTTCGTCCACCTTCCGGGGGGCATGGGTGTGCGGGTGGATTCACACGTCTACCAGGGGTACACGATCTCGCCCTTCTACGACTCGATGATTGCGAAGGTGATATGCCACGGCCTCAACAGAGACGAGGCGGTGGGCCGCATGCTGCGCGCGCTGGAAGAGTGTGTGGTGGACGGGGTCAAGACCACCATCGACTTCCAGAAGGCGATTCTGAGAGAACCGAGGTTTCAGCGCGGCGAGTTGAGCACGCGGTTCCTGGAGGGCTACCAGTGGGACGGACAGACGCTGGCGCTCCTCGCTCCCGCCGGAGCCCGGTAGGGAAGTGCAGAGGTCCCATGCTTCCGGGGTGCAACTGGTCGTGACCGACCGAGCGCGCATATTCCTCACCATCACGCTGGTGGCGGTGGCCGTGTTCCTGGCCGTGGGGCTGGGCAGCGCCTCGCCGTTCGACTGGCCCTTCGATTCCACGGCCCCGATCTTCCGTGTCGCCAATCTCACCGGGCCGTTCGGTTCCGCGCTCGCGTTTCTGATCAGCCGCCTCTTCGGTGCGCTGCTCGCCTGGGCGGTGCCCGCGCTGCTGGCCGGTGTGGCGATCGCACTGGCGCGGAACGCCGAGGCGCCGGTCCGGCGCGTCGCCCTCAAGGGCTTCTTCGCCGTCGTGTTGCTCAACGCGTTCTTCGCGGTCTCGCCGGTGACGCGCGACGTCGAATCGCTGCGCGGCTGGATCGGCGATGGGGTTGCCCGCGGCCTTGCGGCGGTGTTCGGAGAAGTGGGATCCGCGATCGTGCTGGTGGCGGCGGTGCTGCTGATCGCGCTCGGCGAGGCTCACGTTCTGCGCTGGGCGGGGTCTGCCGCGCGGCGGGTTGCCGGTGGCTCGGGGCGTGTGCTCGCGGGCTTGAGGCAGGCGGCGTCGCGGCGTCGCGCAGTCGTTCGGGACTACATGAAGAGCGCGGTGGCCCGGTCCGCGCGCGACGACGACGAAGAGGTGGAGGAATCGCCGGTGGATCCTGCGGGCGACGAACGCCCCGCGGCGGCCTCCGCGGCCGAGGCCTGGAACGAGCCCGTGGAGGCGGCGCGCCGTCGAGCGCGCGAGCCCGACATCGCCATCGCGGAACCCCGAGCCCGCGCGGCCGCGAGGCCGCGCGCGAAGAAGCAGTCGGCATCCGAACTCGCCGACGATGCCCCCACGACACCGATCGCAGACGCGGCGCTTCCACCGCTCTCGATTCTCGAGCAGCCGGTGGACACGGGGGCCACGTTCACGCGCGAGGATCTCAAGAGCTGGAGCGCCGTACTCGAGGAGAAGCTCACGCAGTTCGGGGTGGACGGGAAGGTGACGGCGGTGCACCACGGACCGGTCGTGACGACCTTCGAGTTCGAGCCGGCGCCCGGGGTTCGCATCAAGGAGATCGTCAGCCGCGCCGACGACCTTGCGCTCGCGATGCGCGCCAAGAGCATCCGTCTGATCGCCCCGATTCCGGGGCGGGCTGTGGTGGGCATCGAGATGCCCAATCCGCGCGCGCGCACCGTCTACCTGCACGAGGTGCTCAGCGAGGTGAGCGAGACCCAACGGCTCAAAGGGGTCATGCTCGGTCTCGGCGTGGATGTCGTGGGCAAGCCGTTCCTCATGAACCTCTGCGAAGCGCCGCACCTGCTGGTCGCCGGCACGACCGGGTCCGGCAAGAGCGTGTGTCTGAACGCGCTGCTCGCGAGCATCCTGCTGCACTACCGCCCGAGTGACGTGCAGTTGCTCCTCGTCGACCCCAAGATGGTGGAGATGTCGCAGTACAACGGCATTCCCCACCTGCTGCACCCCGTGATCACGGATCCGAAGGAGGCGGCCCGCGTTCTCGAGTACCTGGTGGCCGAGATGGCGCGGCGCAACGACCTGTTCCGCCGCAACGGCGTGCGCAACCTGGAGAGCTACAACGCGAAGGTCGCCATGCAGAAGAGCGACGACCCGGCGATCGAGCGGCTTCCGTACATCGTGCTCGTGGTCGACGAACTGGGCGACCTGGCGCTGGCGAAGGGCGTCGACATCGAGTCGCTCCTCACACGCCTGGCACAGATGGCGCGGGCCGCCGGTATCCACATGGTGCTCGCGACGCAGCGCCCGTCGGTCGACGTCATCGTGGGCAAGACGAAGGCGAACTTCCCCACGCGCATCGCTTTCCGCGTGGCCACCAAGGTCGACTCGCGCACGATCCTCGACACGATCGGCGCGGACAAGCTCCTGGGCAAGGGCGACATGCTCTACCTGGATGCGCACCACCCGCAGCCGCTGCGCCTGCACGGCGCGTGGGTGTCGGAGGCGGAGATCGAACATCTCATCGCGCACTGGAAGGCGTACCGCTTCGACCCGTCGTCGCTCGACCTGTCCGACGGTCGCGCCGGGGCGGGCGCGACGGCCGGCGACCTGGACCCGCTCTTCGACGACGCGCGCGGCGTGGTCGTGGCCTTCAAGCAGGGTTCGACGTCGCTGCTGCAGCGCAAGCTCCACATCGGGTATTCGCGCGCGGCACGCCTGCTCGACCAGCTCGAACAGCAGGGAATCGTCGGGCCGCCGGACGGCTCCAAGCCCCGCGAAGTGTATCTCGACGCCGCCAACTCTCCAGACTGAAGAAATCCCCGCGGGCGATCACGTGAAGGCATACATCGTCACACTCGGTTGTCCGAAGAACCTCGTCGACAGCGAAGCCACGCTGACCGTGCTGCGCGGGAGCGGATGCGAAATCACACGCGACCCGGCCGACGCCGACGTGCTGCTCGTGGGCGCCTGCTCGTTCCTGGACGCGTCGTGGCAGGAGACGGTGGACGAGACGCGGCGTCTGGCCCGGTTCAAGCGGGGAAGCAGGCGCAGGCGTCTCCTGTTGATGGGGTGCCTGCCCCGCCACCGCCAGGAAGACCTGGAAGCGAGTCTGCCGTGGGTCGATCACTTCCTGCCCACCGGCGCGCACTCGCTCCTGCCCGGGCTGATCGCGTCGTGGCGCACGTCGGGTTCCGTGGCCCGAACACTGGCACTCGGGGACGCCGACCGCTTCGCGGCCTTCGAGACGCGCGAGCTGCTGACGCCCGGGCACACGGCGTACGTGAAGGTCGCGGAGGGATGCAACCGGAAGTGCACGTTCTGCGCCATTCCGCTGATCCGCGGCCGGCAGGTGTCACGGAGTGCGGATTCGATCGTGCGCGAAGTGGAAGGCCTCGTTGCACGCGGTGTGCGCGAGGTGACGCTCCTCGCCCAGGATATCGTCTCGTACCGGGACGGGACCGTTCGTTTTCCGGACCTGGTGGACCGTCTGGTTGCGACCGGCGCCGAGTGGGTGAGGATCTTCTACGTACACCCGGCGGGCGTTACGGTGGATCACATCGCCCGCCTGTTCGAACACCCCTCGGTGTGCCGCTACCTGGAGATGCCGGTGCAGCACGCGTCGACCAGATTGCTCGAGATGATGAAACGCTCGTACGACCGCCCGCACTTGGAGCGGCTCCTGCGCGGAATCCGCGACGCGTTCCCCGACGTCGTGATCCGGAGCGAAGTGATCACGGGGTACCCGGGCGAGACGGGGGAGGAATTCGAGGAACTCAAGAACTTCGTGTCGGATTTCGCGTTTGATTCTCTGGGGGTGTTTCCTTATTCTCCGGAGCCGGGTACGGAAGCCGCAGCGGGCGCGGGACCCGGAAACAGCGTACTGGCCGCCGAGCGGGCCGAGGAACTCGCCGCGGTGCAGGAGGCGGTTTCGTTCGGAGCGCGCGCGCGCTTCCACGGCCAACGGTTGCGGGTGCTCGTCGATCGGGCGGTGGAACTGGGCGAGGGAGGCTACGATGGTTGCGCCTGGGCGGGGCGTTTCTACGGGCAGGCGCTCGAGATCGACGGGGAGGTCTACGTGGAAGGTGACTCGGCGCCGGGCGAGTTCGTCGACGTGCATGTGACCGATACCGACGTGTGTGATCTTCGGGGCGAGATCGTCACCGCGCCAGCCGCATAAGGAGTACCGACGTGCGAGTTTCATCGACGAAGAGAGTTCTCGAAGACATGGGCGCCGCAGCGCTCGCGTGCGCGTAAGAGCAGCGGAAACTGTGGCGAGCAATCTCGATCTGATGACGCGCCTGACCGCCGAGGTGACGGGCGAACTCTACGGGAAGTTCGGTGCTTCCCTGGATGAACGGCCGATGGAGATCCGGCCGTTCGCGGGAACCGAGGACTACGTGTTCGTGTCGAACGTTCTCACCAGCGAGATGTCGCGGGCGGGTGTGCGCACACTCCGCGCGGACCCGCCGGTCGGCGCGGCCGCACCCGGGGGTGGAGCGGCGAACTCGCCGGCCCCCGGCCGCGACGTGGAGAGACTCGTGCTGCAGTTCCAGAACGTGGCGTTCGCGATATCCTATCCGGACGTCTACCGCTCGCACCTGATCGGGGGCAAGAGGGTGCGCCGCGTGGCTTCGGTCCGCGTGCTGGCCACGCTGACCGACGGAGCGACCGGCGAGGTTCTCTGGACCGGAGAGGCGGAGCGCACACACGCGGATGAATTCGATCGCGGCGATGCCGCGCGCGTCGAGTCCGGCTCGTACGCGTTCCTGCGTCCGGGTGTCCCGTCCGGCGGGTGGGGAAAGTACGTGGAGCCGGTGTTCGTGACCGGAATCATCGTGGGTTTGATCTATCTGTTCTTCTCCAATCAGAGTGACAACTAGCACGTTCCGCACCTTCGTGCCGCGGCGCGCCCCGGGGGGACGCCGGGCGCTCGTCGTCGCGGCGGGAATCCTGGTTCTCGCCGGATGCGGTGGCGGGGGACCGGTGCGCGACATGCAGAAGGCGCTCGAGGCAGGCGACTACGCGGAAGTGTTGGCGCTGGGACGCCATGCGCTGCGCGGGGGAGACGACCGACCGGCCGTTCATTATTACTACGGCCTGGGACTCGTCGGCTCCGGGCGGGATCACGAGGGGTTCCTCCAGATCGACCAGGCCGTGGAGGGGGACGATCGTTTCGCCGGCCGCGCGGCCGGATTCCTGTGGGAGCAGGCGCAGGCGAAACCGCGCGCACGGGAGTCCGCCCGCCGCATGCGCAAGGCGCTGCAGCTCGACCCGACGATCGATCCGGGGCCGTACCGGTTCGCCGTGGCCGATGTATGTTTTTCGGAGCGCGACTACGCGGATGCGGCGAGATTCTACGAGGAGGCGGTGCGCGACTACCCGGACTCGTCCGCGTGCGAAGTGGCATACGCGCGGCTCGCCGAGTGCTGGTCGGAATTGAAGCAACCGGAGAAGGCGAAAGCGGTCATGGAAACCCTGATGAAGAAGTACCCGCGGGGAACCCTCGCGAGCCGGGCGGGCGCCCGGCTCGACAACGCGTCGTTCGACGACGCGCAGGCCGCCTACGACGCCGGCGATTACGCGCGGGCCGTGGAAGTCGCCCGCGCCATCGTGGAGTCGACCGGCAACCGCTCTCTGCAGCAGAAGGCGCGGTACCTCCTCGGCGAATCGTACGAGGCCACGGGCGATGTGGCCAGCGCGTACGCCACGTACCGCGAGATCATCCGGACCGATCGGGGCGACTCCGGCCGCATCGTCGAGCGCGCGCGAGCGCGCATCGAGGCCCTCCAGGAAGCGGGTCTGAGATGACCCGGGCAGTTGCCGCGGGTGCGTGGCTGGTCGCAGCCGCGATTCTCGTTTCCGCCGCCGGCTGTGGCGGCGGGAGGTCCCGCGTTCCCGCCAGCCCCGAAGCGGTGCTGGCGCGTGCGCAGGAATACCACCAGAAGGGAAAGCGCATGCAGGCGGCGACGCTCTACCGCGAGTTCCTCGACCGCTACGCGGGACACGACCAGGCCGACTTTGCGCAGTTCATGCTGGCGGAAGCGTACTTCGAGGACAGCGACTACGCGATCGCGGCGACGGAGTACCAGATCCTGATGAGCAACTTCGGTTACAGCGAGCACGTGGAAGACGCGCTGTTCAGGATCGGCGTGTGCTACTGGCGGGAGTCACCGCGCGCGTCGCGTGACCAGAAGAAGAGCGTGGACGCGCTGAGCCGGTTCAACCAGTACAAGCAGATGTTTCCGGCCGGAAAGTACGCCGCGGAGGTGGACGGCTACATAGTCCAGATCCACGAGAAGCTGGCGAAGAAGGAATTCGGAGCCGCGCGCTGGTATTACCGGCAGAAGAACCGCACGGCGGCGCTCATCTACTGCGACAAGATCATCGAAAACTTCCCCGACAACCGGTACTGGGCCGAGGCGTTGTTCCTGAAGGGCGAAATCCTGCTGCGCAACGGCGAGAAGGAGGAGGCGATCCGGCAGTTCACGCGCGTGATCGAGTATCCGGGCGACCTTCAGGTGAAACGAGAGGCGGAGGCGAGGATCCGCAAGGCCCGCCAATGAAGCGCGGCGAAGGCGATCTCTGGCGCGGAGAGCGCATCGGAATCCTGGGCGGGACGTTCGATCCACCCCACACCGGCCACGTCGGCATGGCGGCCGCGGCGCGCGACGTCCTCGGACTGGAGCGCGTGTTCTTCTCCCCGGCGCCGAACCCGCCCCACAAGATCGGCGACCCGGTCACGGCGCTCGAAGATCGCCGCGCGATGATCGAGGCGGCCATCGCGGAGGAGCCTGCGTTCTCCCTCGCGGACATCGAAGGGCTCGACAGGCCGTCCTTCACCGTCGATCTGCTTCGCGCCGCGGTGCAGAGGACGTCGGGGGAGATCTACTTCATTCTCGGCGCGGACAGCCTGGCCGAGATCGGAACCTGGCGGGAGCCGGGGGAAGTCCTGAGGCTGTGCACGCTGGTGGTATTCCCGCGCGACGCAACGCCCGCTCTGCTCCCGGTCGCGGGTGCGGCGTCGGTCGTCGTGTTCGAGTCGCCGCGCTTCGACGTTTCCTCGACCGAGATCCGCGACCGTCTGGCGACCGGCCGGGAAACCGGCGGGAAGGTCCCCCGCACGGTCGCCGCGTACATCGAGCGGCGCGGGCTCTACCGCCGTCACTAGAGGCGCCCCCCCGGGAGGATTCGTGTCCCTGTATCTCGTGGACGGACATGCGCTGGCGTACCGTTCGTACTTCGCCTTTGCCGGGGCCCCGCTCCGCAACTCGAAGGGCGAGGAGACGGGTGCGGTCTACGGTTTCCTCAACACGCTTCAGTCGCTGGTGTCCAGGTTCGAGCCGGCGTACATCGCCGTCGCCTTCGACAGCGAGGAGCCGACGTTCCGGCACGAGCGGTTCACGGACTACAAGTCGCAACGACCCGCGATGCCCGACGGGCTCGCGCGCCAGCTCCCCGTCATATTCGACCTTCTCGACGCCATGCGCATCGTGCACCTGAGCGCGCCGGGCTTCGAGGCCGACGACATCATCGCGACGCTGGCCGGGCGTTGGAAGGCGGAGGTCGCGGTCAAGATCGTGTCGGGCGACAAGGATCTGCTGCAGCTGATCGACGATCGCGTGCGCGTGATCCGGCCGGGGCGGGGGAACGTCCTCGAGAGAGAACTCGATGCGGACGGCCTCTTCGAGCTGACCGGGTTGCGGCCCGGGCAGTTCGTGGACTATCAGGCGCTGGTCGGGGACGCGACGGACAACGTTCCGGGAGTACGGGGAATCGGCGAGAAGACCGCCACCGAGTTGCTCAAGCGTTTCGGGTCGCTGGACCGGGTGTACGAGCGCCTCGGCGAGGTCGAGAAGCCGTCCGTGCGACGCCGCCTGGAGGCGGGGCGCGACGCGGCACTGAATTCCCGGGACCTTGTGCGCCTTCGGCTGGACGTTCCCCTCGACGTGCGCCTCGAGGACCTTGCGCGGAGAGACCACCGCACGCCGGAACTCGAGCGCATCATCGAAGCGCTCGAGTTCAAGCGGATGCGAGACCAGTTGTTCCGGGATCCGACGCCGCCGGATTCGCGTCCGCGAGAGACGGAGCCGGCGAAGCGAGCGCAGGCCGGTCCAGGAACGAGCGGGGTGAGCGCGCGCTACGAATGCGTGGACTCCGAGTCGGCCCTGGCGGCGCTGGCACTCGACCTTGCCGGACGCGACGAGATCGTCGTGGACGTGGAGGCGTCCGACGTCGATCCGATGCGAGCCGTCCTCGCCGGCATCGCCGTGGGCACGGCTCCGGGAGAGGCGTACTACGTTCCCGTGGCCAGCGATCTCGACGACGACGGAATACCCGGTCTCCTGCCCGCGGTCCGCGCCCCCGGGTTGAACCCCGACGCCGTGCGGCGGGTGCTCGGTCCGGTGCTGGCGGCGGCGAAGCCGGGGAAGATCGGCCAGCACATCAAGTATGACGCCATCGCGCTCGAGCGCGCCGGCCTGCCACTGGGTGGAATCGGTTTCGACACGATGATCGCGTCCTACTGCCTCGACCCGGCGCGGCGCAGTCACGGGCTCGACGCGCTCGCGAAGGATCTGTGCGGACACGACATGATTCCGTTCGAGTCACTGTTCGACCGCCGCGTGAAACGCAAGGACATCCGGCGCGTGCCGCTGGAGCGCGTGGTCGAATACGCGTGCGAGGACGCGGACTACACGTTCCGCCTCAAGGCGCAGTTCGCCCCGTTGATCGAGGTTTCGGAGGTGCGTTCGCTGTTCCACGACGTGGAGATGCCGCTCTCCGAACTGCTGACGCGCATGGAGATGACAGGGGTGCGCGTCGACACCGGGTTTCTCGGCGAACTTGCGCGCAGATACGGCGCCCGGATCGTCGAACTGGAGGAGTCGGTGTACCGGTCCGTGGGCGAGCGTTTCAACATCGCCTCGACGCCGAGACTGCGGGAGATACTGTTCGACCGCCTCGGGCTCCGACCGACGCGGCGCACGAAGACGGGATTCTCCACCGACGCCGACGTGCTCGAGACCCTGTCCGGACAGCACGAGGTGGTGGACCTGCTGCTGGAATGGCGCCAGCTCGTCAAGCTCAAGAGCACCTATGTCGACACGCTGCCGCGACTGGTGCACCCGGAGACGGGGCGCGTGCACACGTCGTACAACCAGGCCGTCGCCAGCACCGGCCGCCTGTCCAGTTCGGACCCCAACCTCCAGAACATCCCCATCCGCACGGTGGAAGGCAGAGAGATCCGGCGCGCATTCGTGTCGCGCGGGCCCGGATGGGTCCTGCTCGACGCGGACTACTCGCAGATCGAACTGCGGATCCTCGCGCACCTGAGCGGTGATGTGGCGTTGCAGGAAGCGTTCCGCGAGGGACGTGACGTGCACCGGGCCACGGCGGCGCGCGTGATGAAGGTGGAGCCGGAAGCGGTGACGGACGAGATGCGCGACCGCGCCAAGGTGGTCAACTTCGGGATCGTGTACGGTATGGGTGCGCGCGGCCTCGCCCAGTCGCTGGGCATCGAAACGGCCGACGCACGGCAGTTCATCGAGGACTACTTCCGCTCGTACCCGGGTGTGAAGCGCTTCATCGACGAGACCATCGCCGCGGCCAGGCGGGACCGCGCGGTGACGACGCTGCTCGGCCGCATGCGGCGGCTTCCGGACATCGACGGGACGAATCCGGGGGCGCGCGCGTTCAGCGAGCGGGTGGCGGTGAATACGCCCGTGCAGGGAACCGCGGCGGACATCATCAAGCTCGCCATGCTCGCCGTCGACCGCGAACTGCGCGCGCGCGGCATGGAATCGCGGCTCATCCTGCAGGTGCACGACGAGTTGCTGCTCGATGTTCCGTCCCGGGAACTCCCCGAGGTGCGGGAACTCGTGCGCGACCGGATGGAAACGGCCATCGACCTCGAGGTTCCGCTCAAGGTCGACATGGGGACCGGTGACAACTGGCTGGAGGCTCACTGATGGAGGATCGGACAGGATGATCGTGGTAGGACTGGCCGGGGCGTCCGGGAGCGGGAAGTCGACCGTGGCGCGCCATGTGGCGGAGCGCTTCCAGGGGGTTCACGTCGATGCGGACCGTGTGGCGCACGCGGTGCTCGCCGAGGAGCGCGACGTGGTGAAGCGGATCCGGGAGGCGTTCGGCGACGGCGTCCTCAACCCGGATGGATCGGTGAACCGGCTGCGCCTGGGTCGAAGGGTCTTCGCGGACCCGGCGGACCTGGCGACCCTGAACGGGATCGTCCACCCGGCCGTGATGGAACGCTGCGGGGTGGAGGTCGAGGGGGCCCGCCTCGCCGGGGCCCGGGTCGCGGTGGTGGACGCCGCGCTCCTGCTGGAGGTGCGGATGCCGTTCGATTTCGATCTTCGGCTGGTCCTGACCTGCGATTTCGACACGCGTCTCGAGCGGGTCATGAAGAAGGGCGGCTGGGTGGAGGCGGACGTCCGTGCGAGGCTCGAGCGCCAGCGGGCGATGGAAAAACATTTTTACAAAGCCGACGCCGTCGTCGATACTGGACGCGATCTTCCCTCGGTCCTCAAGGATGTCGACGCCCTGATCGGGGCGGCGCTGGATTCGGAGTCCAAGCAATGAAAGCTGTGCACGAAGTCTTCGATCATCTGAATTCGCTGAAGGAGCGAACCCGCAAGCTCAAGGAGTGTCTTTGACGCTCCCGCCCTCACGGCGCGCCTGGAATTGCTGACCGCGCGCATGAACGATCCGGAATTCTGGTCCGACAAGAAGACATCCGACGACGCCGTGCGCGAAGCGAAGAGCCTGCGCACGCGACTCGAGCCCGTTCGGTCGCTGGAGACGCGACTCTCCGACGCGGAGGAACTCCTGCGCATGGCGCGCGAGGAGGACGACGCGTCGGTGCTCGCGGACGTCGCGCGGGAACTCGACGCGCTGGAAACGCTGGTGGCCGAGCAGGAGACGGCGACACTCCTGTCCGGGCCCGACGACGGGCGCAACGCCATCGTCACCATCCATTCGGGCGCCGGCGGCACCGAGTCGATGGACTGGGCGGAGATGCTGCTGCGCATGTACACGCGCTACTGCGAGAGGCACGGCTTCAGTGTGGGCGTGCTGGACATGACGCCGGGTGAGGAAGCCGGGGTCAAGGGGGCGTCCCTGGAGATAAGGGGCGAATTCGCCTACGGGCGGCTCAAGGCCGAGTCGGGTGTCCACCGGCTCGTGCGCCTGTCGCCGTACGACGCGGCCCACCGGCGCCACACCTCGTTCGCATCGGTCTTCGTATATCCGGAGATCGACGAGGAGATCGAAGTCGAAGTCCGCGACGATGATCTGCGCGTCGACACGTATCGCGCGAGCGGCGCGGGCGGCCAGCACGTCAACAAGACGGACAGCGCCGTCAGGATCACGCACATTCCCTCGGGAATCGTGGTCCAGTGCCAGAACGAGCGTTCGCAGCAGCGCAATCGTGAAAACGCGATGAAGATCCTGCGCGCCCGTCTCTACGCCCTGAAGCTGGAGGAGGAGAAGGCGCGCATCGACAAGATGATGGAAGTGCAGAAGGAGATCGCGTGGGGGAGCCAGATTCGATCCTATGTTCTGCACCCGTACACCCTGGTGAAGGACCACCGCACCGACTGGCAGACCGGGAATGCACAATCGGTGCTCGACGGTAACATCGACGGCCTGATCGAGGCCTGGTTGCACAAGTTCGCGGACGAGTAGCGAAGGGTCGGTTCCAGATGACGGAAGAACGGCAGGAAGCCCACGGCTTCGAGAAGCTGCGGGCCGTACGCATCGAGAAGATGGAAGCTCTGCGCAGGACGGGCGTGAATCCGTACCCGTACCGCTTCGCGGTCACGCATGCGGTGGCGGACCTGTTCGCGGCCGAGGCGGCGCTCACGGCGGCGGGAACGGAGGTGGCGATCGCGGGGCGCGTGATGGCGCTGCGCGGGCACGGGAAGACCGCGTTCGGGCACGTGGAGGACGCGAGCGGACGCATGCAGATCTACGTGCGCCGGGACGAGCTGGGTGAGGAGGGGTTCGGGCGCTTCGAGCTGCTCGACATGGGTGACATCGTGGGCGTGCACGGGGTTCTGTTCCGCACTCGCACCAACGAGCTCACCGTGAGGGTGAGCTCGTTCGAACTGCTCGCGAAGTCGCTGCGCCCGCTGCCGGAGAAGTGGCACGGCCTCACCGACAAGGAAATCCGCTACCGCCAGCGCTACGTGGATCTGGCCGTCAATCCCGAGGTCCGCGAGGTGTTCCGCAGGCGGACGGTGATCGTGGAAACCATGCGCCAGTTCCTGCTGGGGAAGGGATTCCTGGAGGTGGAGACGCCGATCCTGCAGCCGCTCTACGGCGGTGCGGCGGCGCGGCCCTTCACGACCCACCACAACGCGCTCGACATGACGCTCTACCTCCGCATCGCCAACGAGCTTTACCTCAAGCGTCTCCTGGTGGGCGGTTTCGAACGCGTGTTCGAGTTCGCCAAGGACTTCCGCAACGAGGGCATCGACCGCTCGCACAATCCCGAGTTCACCATGATGGAGTGCTACGCGGCTTACCTCGACTACAACGACTACATGGACATGGTGGAGGAGATGATGCGGGCGATCGCGCTGGCCCTGACCCCGGAGGGCGCGGTCACGTACGGGGGGCGTACGCTGGACTTCTCCCGGCCGTGGCGGAGACTGCGCTACTTCGACGCGCTGCGCGAGAAGACGGGGATGGACTTCCGGTCACGGCCCGACGACGTCCTGCTCGGGCAGGCGAAGAAGCTCGGCGTCGTGCTGGAGAAGGGCACGCCCGCGTCGGTCATCATCGACGAAGTGTTCGGCGCCGTCGTCGAGCCGGAGCTCCAGGATCCGACCTTCATCTACGACTACCCGAAGGAGATCTCGCCGCTCGCCAAGGATCACCGCAGCGAGGAGGGCCTCGTGGAGCGCTTCGAGGCGTTCGTGGCCGGTTTCGAGGTGGGCAACGCCTTCTCGGAACTCAACGACCCCATCGAGCAGAGACGGCGCTTCGAGCAGCAGGCGGACAACCGCGCCCGCGGCGACGAGGAGGCGCACATGCTCGACGAGGACTACATCCGCGCGCTGGAGTACGGCATGCCCCCCGCCGCGGGTCTGGGCATCGGCATCGACCGTCTGACGATGGTGTTCACCGACAGTCACTCGATCCGGGACGTGATCTTCTTCCCGCACATGCGGCCCGAGGAAGGTCGATGAACTACGCTCTCTTCATTGCCCGCCGCTATCTTCAGACCAAGAAACGATCCGCGCTCGTCTCCCGCATAACGTCCATCGCGGTCGGAGGGGTATTCGTCGGCACGATGACGCTCGTCATCGTCCTGTCCGTGATAAACGGGTTCGAGACCGAGCTGCGTCAGCGCATCGTCGGCTTCAATACGCACGTGCTGGTGTTTGCGCGCTCGCCGGAAGCGTGGGCGAACGTGGACACGGCGCTGGTGCGTCTGAAGAAGGATCCCGACATCGTGGCGACGGCGCCATTCATCCGCTCGGAGGCGCTGGCGGCCTACGAGGTGATCCCGGGACGGCGGACCAAGTTGCGCGGCGTGGTGGTCAAGGGAATCGATCTCGCGCAGGAGCACACGGTGTCATCGGTGGTCGACAGCATCCGCCCGGCGATCGATTCGTTCGACACGAGTTCCTTCGAGGACGATCCACCGCGCATCGGTGCGGCGCTCGGGCTGGACCTCGCGCTCGACCTGGGCATCGGTCTGGGTGAGGAGTTCAGCATCGTGACCGCACCCAGCACCATCCGCGGCTCCGACGTGGACCCGCAGAAGTTCCGCTGTCGCGCGCTGGGGTTCTTCAACAGCGGGATGTACGAATTCGATTCGCGCTTCGTCTACGTGGACATCGCCGACGCGGCGGTGATGTTCGACTTCGAAACCGGCCTTCGCGGCGCGAGCCTCCAGACGAGGGACATGTACCGCGCGGAGCAGATCGACGAGAGGGTCCAGCACCTGCTGTCCATGCGGGACTACGGCACCAACAACTGGATACAGCTCAATCAGAATCTCTTCAGCTACATGAAGATCGAGAAGATCCTCATGTTCCTCATGCTGACGCTGATCGTGCTGGTCGCCGCGTTCAACCTGGTCGGGATGCTGACCATGGTGATCATGGAGAAGCGCCGCGAGATCGGGATCCTCCGGTCGATCGGCGCTTCCGGGCGCGGCGTGATGTCGATCTTCATGCTGGAGGGAACGGCCATCGGGGTCCTGGGAACGGCGGGGGGGCTCGCCACCGGGCTTCTTGCATGCGCCATCCTGGACCGGGTCCGACTGCAGCTGCCCGGGGACGTCTACTTCATCAAGACCCTCCCCGTGCTCGTCCAGTGGCCGGACCTCGTGCTCATCGGGGCCATTTCGGTGGCCATTTGTTTCCTGGCCACTGTCTACCCAAGCTGGGAAGCGAGCCGCCTGTCGCCGATGGAGGCCATCCGTGACCTGTAAAATATGTAGAATCAATAAGTTAATCCATGGCGTGCGTCCGGCCGAGGGGTTGTCTTTTGTGGCCGCAGGGGTTAGATTGTGAGTGTCCAGGCCATTCTCGAGGCCCGGGGCATCAGCCGGCGC
>CAZPUV010000034.1:0-14567 GCA_964589805.1 uncultured bacterium
GTAGGGAATCCGCCAGCGGAGCGAACTGCGTTGTTTCGGGCCTACTCCACGGACCAGCCCTGCTGTTCCACCGGCCGGGACGGAAGCGTCACCCGGAATCGCGGGCTGCCGTCTTCTTCGAGACGGAAGCGTCCTCCCAGGCTGGGGCCCTCGCCCTGGCCGCCCAGGAACTTGATCGACTCCGCGACGGCTTCGCCGGACGCCGGCGGATCGCCCTCGAGACTCCACCGCCCCGATCCCAGCGCCGGGGTTGGATTGTAGATGATCGTCAGCTCCACGCGAAGCCTGTCCCCGTTGGCGAGCGTCAATACGGAGGTTGCGACCGTCCTTGCGCCGTCTCGTCTGCCGCTGACCTGGTACTCGAGTACATCGCGCGGCTGGAATGCTCCGTCCTCCCATGCTTCCAGACGGGCCTCGTCGCGGCCCGTGCATCCCGCAACAAACACGAGAACGGAGAGGATCAGAAATTGAATTGAACGCGCAGGCCGACAACGGTCGACGGGCGGCTCATTCTCTCGAGATTCCGTACCAGCTGCACATGTGGGGAAACGAAGGTCCAAGTGTTCACCTGCCATGACGCATAGGTTTCGAACATACGCTCGGATGTCTTCCGTGAGTCTCGTGTCTCGCCGTAGGCCGCGGCGAACACCATCTGGTGTTCCCGCGCCATCACCTCGAACTGCGCTCCGGCGCTCCACGCGGATCGTAGCGCGCCGCGGCTGACCATGGCGTCATTGTTTCGGCCGTAACGTCCGAACAAGGTCCACGCAGATGCGATTTCCTGGTCGAGGCTCACACCCCATCCCGCCGAGCCCCCCTCGCGGGTCGGCGAGTAGGCGTACGCGCGAATATTGCCGTCGTGGGTGGAATTCGGGAAAAGGAGCACGCCGAGGCCGCCGATCACGAAGACCTTCTCGAAGCGTGTCCCGCCGGTCGAGTCGGCGCTGGTCGCGCCACCCTGCAGCGAAATTCTCCGGAAGAGAACCGTGCGTGCCCTGGCGCCCGGCCCCACCCCTGGGGCGGCAAGCGCGGCACTGTTGACGAACGCACCGGATAGAAACTGGGCCGTCTCGTCGTTGGCGACGTGGTTGATGTCGAAGTAGTTGGTGAGATCGATCTTTCCGGCCGTGAGCAACAGCGTGTTGTCCAGGGCGTTGAACTCGGCCCACGCTTCGCGCAGAACCACGCGATCGAACCCGTCGCCGCTGCGCGTGGGAGCGGCATCTCCGTTGACGGGGGAATCGAGCGGCAGGGCGGCATCGAGTCCCGCGCCCCAGCCCGCCTCGAAGTCGAAGAACAGCAGTGTCCGGGGGCCGAAGCTCGTGTGCGCGTAGATGTCGAGCGAGCTGCTCCCGGCGGCATCGTCCGCTCCGCCGCTCACGATCCGCTGGGCGATCGCGGTCGTACCGCCGTTGAAACGCAGCTGTCCGGGACGCTGCGTGATGGCCTTGAGGAACGCGTCCACGCGCTGGCGCCGAGAGCGTGTGTCTTCGGGAACGTTGGCGTCAGGCTCGCCGGCAAGCGCCTGCAGCAGTTCTTCGACCCCGCCCCGGTCGGCCAGATCCATCTTCATGCTCTGGATCAGCCGGTCGAGTCGGCGGATGTCGGCGCGGAGCGAATCGATGGTCGATTCCGCCTCGACGATGCCCGATACCCGGGCGCTGTCGATGGCGGCCTCCTGCCCGCTGACCGTGCCCGGAACCAGCACGCCGGCAGCCAGAATCAAAGAGACGAGCGCTCGCGCAATCATGAAAACGACACCGCAATCAAGCGAGGCTCTTCAGCAGTTCCTCGTTGGTGGGATATTTCTCGAGCAGTTTCAGCAGCCCCTCGATGGCCTGGGGTGGCGGCATGTCGATGACCTGACGTCGCAGCTTGTTGAGGGCGCGAAGGTCCGCTTCCGAGTACAGCAGATCATCGCGGCGCGTGCCGGTGGTACGCAGGTTGATGGCTGGAAATACGCGCGCATCCGCCAGCGGGCGGTCGAGAACGATTTCGCTGTTTCCGGTGCCCTTGAATTCCTCGAAGATCAAATCGTCCATGCGCGACCCGGTCTCGACGAGCGCGGTCGCGAGCACCGTCACGGATCCCGCGTGCTCGACGTTGCGCGCCATCCCGAAGAACTTCCGCGGGATCTCGAGCGCTCGCGAGTCGAGGCCGCCGGTCATGGTGCGGCCGGAGCCTGAGCCGTGCACATTGAACGCCCGGCCCATGCGCGTGATGCTGTCCACGAGCAGCACCACATGGTGTCCGCACTCGATTTCGCATCTGACCTGCGCCATGCACATGTTCACGAGCCTGACGTGCTCCTGCACGGACTGATCGCTGCTGCTCGCCAACACTTCGGCCGGCACCTGTCGCCGGAAATGCGTCACTTCCTCCGGGCGCTCGTCGACGAGCAGCACGACGATGCGCGCTTCCGGAGCGTCGGCGTGGATGGCTATGGCGAGTTCTTCGAGCAGTCGCGTCTTGCCGGTCTTGGGTGGGGCGACGATGAGTCCGCGCGTTCCGCGCCCAATGGGCGCGAACAACTCCACGATGCGCATCGAGGGGTTGCCGCCGACACTGAGGCGGAAGCGTCCCTCGGGATTGACAGCGAGAAGTTTCGCGAAGGGCGTGCGTCCCCGGAATTCCTCGGGCGGGAGCCCGCACACCGTTTCGACGTCGGTGAGGCTCGGTCCCTTGCCACCCTGCTTGACGGGGCCGGAAACGAGCGCGCCGGTGACCAGGCCGAAACGGCCGATCATTTGCTGGGAGACGAACGCATCCGCCCGATCGGGATGAAACGAGCGCTCTGGATTGCGCAGGAAACCGCCGCGACGGTCCAGGACTTCGATGACACCGGTAGCTGTATTGGACATGGTTCTGTTTCCGACTGCCGACAGGCGGGCGGGTAGGTTGACCGCAGTGTAGCGCAGAACGGGTCCGCAGGCCAGCGGACTATGCGCGTGGCTGCCATTGTTCCGGGCCGCCGCCGGGAAGGGCGGCCGGTACGGACCCGAGCAGGTCTCCGCCGGGGGGCGCGTCAGGCGTGCCGATCGACCGGCCGACAATGCTGGCGACCATCCTTTTGACGGGGCGGGCGAGTCACCATATGATGACAATATGACCGCTACCGACAGCCGCGAGGAGCGCGTCCTCCGTGTGACGCGCGGGCGATGGCTGCTCATCGCCGCCCTGTCCGGCATCCTCGTGCTGGCGGTTCCGGCGCGGAGCGGCGCCGGGATCATCCTGAACACGTTGCAGGGATTCGACGACCGCACGGCGGGCTGGTCCGGAAGCATCGAGGGACTGTTCAGCGGCAGCGGGGGGAATACCGACAAGATCATCCTCTCCGCGGGCGGCCGTATCCAGTGGCGCGGAGAACGCAACCGGTGGCAGCTGCGGACCGCCTACGCGTACGAGGAGGCCGGAGGAAGGAACACCGCGCGCAACGTCACGTCCCATCTCCGCCACAACTTCGACATCGTGGACGCTCTGGCAACGGTGGCGTTCGTGCAGGCGCAGGAGAACCCGTTCCAGCGCCTGGAGTCCAGATGGCTGTTCGGCTTCGGCCTCCGCGCGGACGTCATCGACGACGAGAGGGGTTCGCTGCTCGTGGGTGTGACACCGATGCTCGAAATGGAACGCATCGAAGGAGCGATCGATCCCATCTCGCGAGGACGGCTCTCGACGTTCCTGTTCCTGTCCCGCCGGTTCCACGAGAAGATCCGCATCGACGGGACCGGTTTCTACCAGCCCCTGTTCGAGGACGCTGGCAACTACCGGACCGCGGGCACGATGACCATCGTGATTGGACTGACGGGCTCGCTCGACCTGAAGAGCGGCGGATCGATCGAGACCAACTCGAGCCCGGCTCCCGGCGTGGAGAGGACGGACTGGGCCACCTTCACGTCACTGGCGTTCAAAATCTGACAGCAGACGCGGGGAAGATGGGACGGGCACAGGTTCCGTCGGCGGACATCCGCATGTAGTTTCCCGAGTGCCGGGCTCGCGCGGCGAACCTGCGTCCGATCCCGGGACTTTCTTCGGCGCCCGGCTTCCATGTCGTGCGCCGTTTGCGTATACTGTCCTGCGGGTGGATGCGTGAACGATCGTTTCTTGAGAGCATGCAGGCGCGAGCCGGTGGACCGGCCTCCGATCTGGGTCATGCGGCAGGCCGGGCGGTACCTGCCCGAATACCGCGAGCTCAGGGAGCGCGTCGATTTTCTGACCCTCTGCAAGACCCCCGAGCTCGCCGTGGAGGCGAGCCTCCAGCCCATCCGGCGTTTCGGGTTCGATGCCTCGATCATCTTCTCGGACATCCTGATCCCGGTCGAAGCCATCGGCTGTCCGCTGAACTTCGATCCGGGGCCGCGTCTGGTGACACCCGTGAGAACGCGCAGACAGGTGGATGCCCTGTCCGCGCGGCCGATGGAGGAAGTCGTGCCGTACGTCGGACAGGCGATCGCCCTGCTGCGTCGCGAGCTCGACGGTAAAGTGCCCGTGATCGGCTTCTGCGGGGCCCCGTTCACACTCGCTGCCTACATGGTGGAGGGGGAGGGACGGCAGGGATTCGGCGCCGTGAAGAAGATGATGTACGGCGATCCGGCGACACTCGTGCACCTGCTCGAGAAACTGGCGGACGGAATGGCGGACTACTTGAACTTACAGATCCGATCCGGTGCGCAGGCGGTACAGGTTTTCGACTCCTGGGCGGGGATCCTCTCGGCGGAAGACTACCGCAATTTCGCGCTGCCGGCCGTGCAGCGACTGGTGCGTCGCGTGGATCGCAAGGGCGTCCCGCTGATCTACTTCGCTCCCGCGGCCGGACACACGCTCGAGGATTCAACAGCGACCGGGGCGGATGTTCTCGGCGTGTGCTGGCGGACACCCATGGACGAAGCAAGGCGCCGGACCGGAGGTCGCGTGGCGTTGCAGGGCAACCTGGATCCGCACGTGCTGTTTTCGACACCGGACGTGGTGCGGGCAAAGACGAATGCGGTACTCGACGCCGCCGGGAGCGCTCCGGGCCACATCATGAATCTGGGACACGGCATTCTCCCCGAAACGCCGATCGAATCGGTCAAGGCGCTGGTCGAGACCGTCGCGGCGCGCGGGGCCAGACCGGCGGGGAATCCGGCATGACGGAACGCATGTACAGCACCGCCGAACTCCTGGCCCGCTACGACCGGCCGGGACCGCGCTACACGTCGTACCCGACCGCGGTCGAGTTTCATCCGGGCTTCGGGGATGCCGATTATCGCGCGCGACTCGCGGCCGCGGATGCACTGCCCGGCGAGCCGCTGTCGATCTACGCGCATCTGCCCTTCTGCGAGGAGCGCTGCTACTACTGCGGCTGTCACGTCGTCATCACGCGCCACCACCACATCGGTTCCCGATACCTGGACTACCTGGTCCGTGAGGTCGACCTGCTGGCCGCCCATCTTCCCAATCGCCGGCGTGTGTCACAGATGCACTGGGGCGGAGGAACGCCCACATACTCCACTCCCCGGGAACTGGAGACGGTGTTCAAGAGCTTCGCCAGACACTTCGAGTTCACGCCCGACGCCGAGATCGGCATCGAGGTCGATCCTCGCGTCACCACCGACGAGCACGTGTCGGTGCTGCGGGGACTGGGGTTCAACCGGATCTCGATGGGTGTGCAGGACTTCGATCCTGCGGTGCAGGAGGCCGTCAATCGCGTGCAGAGCTTCGAGCTCACGAAGGCGCTCGTCGACCGCTCGCGCGCCGAAGGGTATTCGTCCGTAAACATCGATCTCATCTACGGCCTTCCATACCAGACCGTGGAGGGGTTCCGTCGCACGCTCGACCAGGTGATTGGTCTGCGGCCGGAACGCGTGGCGGCCTACTCGTTCGCGTTCGTGCCGTGGATCAAAGGCCACATGAAGCACATCAGCGACGACGCGCTGCCGCAGGCGTCGTTGAAACTCGAACTGCTGGGCCTCACGATCGACGCCTTCAAGGCGGCGGGCTACCGCATGATCGGAATGGATCACTTCGCGCTTCCGGAAGACGAACTGTCGCGGGCGATCGAAAAACGGCGTCTGCACAGGAATTTCATGGGTTACACGGTGCAGAGTGCGCGCGACATGGTGGGAGTGGGAGTATCCGCCATCGGCGACGTACAGGGGGCCTACGCGCAGAACATCAAGAAGCTTCCGGGCTACTACCGCGCGATCGACGAGAGCCGTTTCCCGGTGGAGCGCGGGCTGAGTCTGGATGGCGACGATCTCGTGCGCCGGCACGTCATCACGAATCTCATGTGTAATCTCTTCCTGGACGTGCGTGAAGTGGAGAATCGGTTCGGTATCGATTTCGCGGCGACATTCGCACCCGAACTCGCCGCCCTGAACGCCCCCGACTCGCCGGTGACGCACGGTCTCGTGCGCGTGGCGCCCGAGGCGATCGAGGTGACCCCGCTGGGACGCCTCTTCGTGCGCAACGTCTGCATGGTATTCGACCGCTATCTCAAGGCGCGGTCGCAGGGCAAACCCATCTTCAGTCGTACGGTGTAGCACATGCGGGTTGTCGTCATCGGAGCGGGTGTTTCCGGGCTTTCGCTGGCCGTGCATCTGCTCGAGGGCGCGCGAAGTGCAGGCATCGACCTCTCCCTGACCGTCCTCGAAGCTGGAAGACGTGCCGGCGGACACGCCTGTACCACGCAGGCGGGAGGCTTCCTCGTGGAGGCCGGGCCCAATGGATTCCTGGACCGCGAGCGCGACCCGGAGCCCATGGAACTGATCCGGATGCTGGGGCTCGAGTCCCGCGTGATCGAAGCGAGCCCGGCGTCGCGGCGTCGCTTCGTCCTGCGTGGCGGCAAGCTTCGCCGTGTCCCCGACGGACCCCTGAGCCTGCTCACCACCGGCGTTCTTTCACCGCTCGGAAAGCTCCGGCTCGTCATGGAGCCGTGGGCGCGAAAGGCGCCGGAAGGCGAAGAAAGCGTGTTTGAATTCGCGTCGCGACGCATCGGGCGCGAGGCGGCCGTGGTGCTGGTGGATGCCGCGGTCTCGGGCATTTCGGCCGGTGACAGTCGAGTGCTTTCGGTCGCGTCGGCGTTTCCGATCATGAAGGAAATGGAGCGCGACCACGGGAGTCTGATCCGGGCCATGATGGCGAGACGGGGAACGAAACCGGCCCGGCTGGTGAGTTTCGACGGAGGCATGGAGGTCCTGATCCGCGCGCTCAGCGAGCGTTGCGGCGCGAGTCTGCGCACAAGTGCCGCCGTGCGCGAGATCATGCGGGATGCAGACGGTTGGCGCGTGGGGCTCGCCTCCGGGAGCTCCGTAGCCGCGGATCACGTCGCGCTGGCGGTGCCGGCGCGCGCGGCGTCCGACATCGTACGCGGACTCGATCCTCGACTCGCGGGCACGCTGTCCACATTTCCATTCTCGGGCCTAGGTGTCGTGGCGCTCGCATACAAGACCGACCAGACAGGACCGCTGAAGGGCTACGGGTATCTCGTGCCCGCGTTCGAGCGTCTCCAGACGCTCGGTGTCCTGTGGGAGTCGTCGGTGTTCGCGGGACGGGCGCCGGATGGACACGCGTTGCTGCGCGTGATGATCGGCGGAGCGCGGTGGCCCGAGATTGCAGAGTTGCCGCCCGAAGAACTGGAGAAACGGGCGCGCGCGGAACTCTCCCGGGTCATGGGAATAACGGCGACGCCGCTCAAGTCATGGGTGTGGCGCTGGCCGCACGCGATCGCACAGTACGATTTCGGCCATGCCGGGCGCCTGCGAGCCGCTCGTACGAGCGTGGATGCCCACAGGGGCCTGGAGCTGTGCGGCACGTCGTATGATGGAATATCCTTCGGAATGGCCATCGCCTCGGGTGCGGCCACGGCAAAGCGGATGCTGGATGCGATGGGCGCGGAGAAGACGGGAGTGAGAACTGCATGAAGAAGCGGCACGTGATCCTGCTCACCTATGGAGAGCCTCCGACGCCGGATTTCGGCGCGCAGCTCAAGTACTCGTGGCGGATTCTGCTGGGACTGACGCGTACGGTGGCCCCGATCCCCAGGCCCGTGCTGCCGATCATCGCCCTGTCGCGCGCGTTTTCGCGCCGGAAGCTCTGGGCAGGCGAGAAGTACGGTTCGCCGCTCGAGAAGATCACCGGGACCCAGGCCGACGCGCTTCGAACATTGCTGACCGCTGGCGGTGGTGAGGTCGAGTGGGGCGTGCACGTGGCGTACGAATTCCGTGACCCGCTCCTGACGGATGTCCTCGAGTCGCTTCCACCGTCTGATCCGGTCGACGTCGTCCCGATGTACGTCGCCGACTCGTCGTTCACGCACGGGATCTCCCGCATGACACTCGGCGACTGGGAACGCCGCCACGGCGCGCGCCCGGCGCCCGTTCGCGTGGTTCCGCCCATCGACGAGGAGAGATTCGCGGCGATCCTGGCCTCGTTCGTGGAGCACCAGATCGACGAGCGCGGGATCGGCGGCCCCGACTGGGCATTGCTGCTGGCCGCGCACGGGACACTCCTCGAACCCCGCCCGGGGATCGAAAGCGGGCGCGGGTCGACGGAGTGCATCTGCGCCGGTGTCGCGGAGCGTCTGGCGGGACGCTTCGGCATGGTGGTGAATGGGTGGCTCAACCACAAGTTTGGAGGCCGCTGGACCCAGCCGCCGGTCGACGAGGCGCTCGCGGGCATATCAGCGGCCGGTTTCCGTCGCGTCGTGTACTTCCCGTACGGTTTCTCGGCTGACAACGCCGAAAGCCAGCTCGAAGGCCGGCTCGCCCTCCGGTCGCAGACCGGGCTGGAGGCCGTCCACCTGCCCTGCCCGAACGCCGATCCAGCGTTCATGGAGGCCCTGGCGGACCAGCTCAGGGGCCTTCCGGACCTGTCTCCCGCCCGGCAGGCGATGGCGGTCACCGATACTGGCTAACTCCATGTGTTAGTGTTATTTGGACCTTCAGGCCCGGCAAAAATTTCTCCACCGAATCTCGCTACGAATTTCACAAATAGATAGACTTGTTAGGATTCGGTCGCTAATATGGAGTCAAGGGTACGGAATTAAAGTGTCATCCGGATTCTAAACAGGGTGGATTTCCAGTCATGATCAACCGAGTTGTCTGCGTCGGGATCACCCATCGAACGGCGCCGGTCGAGTACCGCGAAAAGTTCGCCAGTGATCTCGCACAGCGTTGCGCGCGTCTCCTCCCGGACTTCAAGAAACCATCTGCCTCCGACGGTACAGCGGTCTCCGAGCTTGTCTGCCTGTCGACATGCAACCGCGTCGAGTTCTTCGCCATTCTCGCCGGTGAAGGCGAACCGTCCACGGCACCGCTGTTCGATCTGCTCTCCGCGGCCACGGGATTCGAAGCGCGGGATATCGCTTCCCACGCGTTCGTTCTTCGCGGACTCGAAGCGATCCGGCATCTCTGCACGGTTGCGGCGGGTCTCGACTCGATGGTTCTCGGCGAGCCGCAGATCCTGGGTCAGGTCTCGGAAGCGCTCGAAGTTGCGGACCAGCACGACAGCGCGGGACCGTCACTGCATCGCGTCTTCCGGCGCGCAATCCGCGCCGGTCGCCGGGCGCGCAGCGAAACTGCGATCGGGCTCAACCCCTCGAGCTCGGCTTCGGTCGCGGTGTCGCTGGCGCAGAGCGTGGTTGGTTCGCTGCGCGACCGCCGCGTTCTCGTCGTCGGCCTGGGTGACATGGGATCGATCGCCGTCAAGGGCCTTCGTTCGCGCCAGGTGCGCGAAATCGCCATTGCGAATCGCACCAGAGAGCGCGCGGACGAAGTATCGGTGCGCTGGGGATGCCGTTCGTTCTCGATCGAAGACCTGCCCTCGGCGATCGAGTGGGCCGACGTCGTCATCAGCACCACGCGCTGTCCGCACGTGATCATCGAGGCGGCGACGGTTGAACAGGTGATGAGCGGACGCGCCAGCCGACCGCTGGTGTTCGTCGACGTCGCGGTTCCCCGCGACATCGATCCGAAGGTGAAGAGTATCCCCGGTGTGTTCCTCTTCGACGCGGACGATCTCGGCGGACGCCTGGACGAAGGTCTCGCCGCCCGCCGGAACGAGATTCCGAAGGTCGAGGCCATCATCGAACAGGAACTCACGTACATGGACAAGGACCTGCGCGAGCTCGAGGTGGAGCCGCTCATCGAGGAAATGCGCCGGAGGGCCGAGCTGATCCGCCGGCGCGAGATCGAGAACGTGCTCGAACGCATGGGGAACGCGGATCCGAGCACCAAGGAGCACCTGAATCTCCTGTCCCGGTCCATCGTGGACAACCTCCTGCGCGAACCCACGGTCAGACTCAAACAGATCGTGCTGGAAGACGACTGGCGCGACCATTCGGACACGGTCCGGAGCCTCTTCGGACAGTGACGCGATGGGATCGGGGCCGCCCGCTATGAACCGCCTGATCGTCGGATCGAGGAAGTCCGCGCTCGCCATGTGGCAGACGCGGCACATCATCGAGAAGCTCCAGAACGCCTGGCCCGGCCTCGCCATTGAGATCAGGACCTACATCACCGAAGGCGATCGCAACCTCGAGTCGGCGCTGCCCGAGATCGGTGGCAAGGGTGTGTTCACGGTCCAGCTCGAGCAGGCGCTGGCGGCGCGTGAGATCGACCTGGCTGTTCACTCGCTGAAGGATCTCCCGGTGGAGTCCGGGCCGGCCTTCGTCATCGGCGCCATTACGAGCCGCGACGAGGTTCGTGACTGTGTCGTGGCGCGGGACGGAGGGACGCTGGCGACATTGCCGGCGGGGGCGGTGGTTGGGACGAGCAGTCTGCGCCGGCAGGCCCAGTTGCTCGCGATGCGACCGGACGTCGTCGTGAGGCCGATCCGCGGCAACGTGGAAACGCGCGTTCGCAAGGTTCTGCGGGGTGAATACGACGCGGCGATTCTCGCCGCCGCGGGGCTGTCGCGGCTCGACCTGGCCAGCCACGTCACCGAGTGGCTTCCAGTCGATGTGATGCTTCCGGCTCCCGGCCAGGGTGCGCTGGCCGTCCAGTGCCGGGCCGATGACGAAGATACACGACGGTGCCTGGCGAAGATCGACGAACCGTTCGTGCGCGCCGCGGTCACCGCGGAACGCGCGTTTCTCCAGAAACTCGGCGGGGGCTGTTCGGCCCCGATCGCCGCCCATGCCACCGTCGACGGCTCGAGGATCCGTCTGGCCGGCGTGGTGGGCTCGCCGGATGGAAAGCGAACGATTCGTGTCGACGGCGATGGTGGCGACCCCGACGAACTCGCGGGGAGGCTCGCCGGTAGCGCACTCGCCGACGGTGCGAGATCGATCCTGGACGAGTTTCGAACCGCGGCACCGCAGGGCGCCGAAGAGCCGCTGCGCGGGCGGCGTGTCGTCGTGACGCGGCCACGCGAACAGTCCGAAGAACTCTGTGCGCGACTCTCACAAATGGGAGCGATCCCCATCTGCGCGGCGGCGATCCGTATAGAAGCGATGCCGGACCTCGGGCCACTCGATGATGCCGTCCGCGATCTGGCGTCGTTCGACTGGGTGGTGTTCACGAGCGCCAACGCGGTCGAGGTGTTCAAGGAGCGCTGGATGCGCTCCGGCAGGACGGTAAGCGAGATGAAGGTGAAGATCGCAGCGATCGGTACGGCCACCGCGCGTTCGCTGGCGGACTGGGGGGTGGAGGTCAATTTCCTCCCCGGGGAATTCGTCGGTGACGCGCTCGCCCGCGATCTTCCCATCGCCCCCGGTGCCCGTGTCCTCATGCCGCGGGCTGAGATCGCACGCAAGGAGACGGTGGAAATGCTCGTCGCTCGGGGGGCCGAGGTGGTGGATCTTCCCATCTACCGGACGGTGCGGGAGGAAATCGACGCGCATGTTCTGGAAGAAATCCGGCGCGGTGTGGACGCGGTGATCTTCACCAGTGAGTCCACGGTGAAGCATTTCATGGACGCGATCCGGGACAAGATTCCCGCAGATGCGTTCAACGGACGAGCGCGGATCGCGTGCATCGGTCCCGTGACCGCGGGCGCGGCGCGTAAGCTGGGTCTGCACGTCGACGCGATTGCGTCCGTTCACACGACGGCAGGTTTGCTGGAATCACTTGTGGAGGCGTTTTCGAAAGGCGGTGTTCTCCATGATCAATGACATAGTGACGACGAAACGGGCAAAGGGCAGGGTATTGCCTAGGCGCGAACGACGCCTGCGGGCCACGCCGGCGTTGCGGCGCATGGTGCGCGAGACTGCGGTGACGGCGGACGACTTCGTGTATCCGTTGTTCGTCACACACGGCCGCGACGTGAAGAAACCGATCGGTTCGATGCCGGGCGTGTTCCAGCTTTCGGTCGACCAGGCCGTCAGGGAAGCGGAAAGGACAGCGAAGCTGGGCGTTCCTTCCGTCCTGCTGTTCGGCATTCCTGCGTCCAAGGATCCTGTGGGCGAGGAGAACTTCGCGTCCGACGGAATCGTCCAGCAGGCCGTGCGCGCCATCAAGAAGGCGGTTCCCGAACTGGTGGTGGTCACGGACGTATGCATGTGCGAGTACACGGACCATGGGCACTGCGGCATTCTCAACACCGGTGGTTCCGGACGCGCGCATCCGACGGCACCGGAGGGCTTCCTCCTGAACGACGAGACACTGGACGTCCTCGACCGTGTGGCGTTGTCGCACGCGGAAGCGGGCGCCGACGTGGTGGCGCCCAGCGGGATGATCGACGGAATGGTGGGGAGCATTCGTGACGCCCTCGATGCCGCCGATTTCTCCAACGTTGTCATCATGTCATACTCGGTGAAATACGCATCCTCGTTCTACGGTCCGTTCCGGGATGCCGCAGAGGGCGCTCCCAAGTTCGGCGACCGCAAGACGCACCAGATGGACACCGGCAACGTGCGTGAGGCGATCCGCGAGGCGGAGCGCGACATCGAGGAGGGAGCCGACTTCCTCATGGTGAAGCCGGCACTCGCGTACCTCGACGTCATCCAGACGCTGCGCGAACGGTTCGACGCCTACCCGCTGGTGGCGTACAACGTGAGCGGCGAGTACTCGATGATCAAGGCCGCGGCGGCGAATGGCTGGATCGACGAACAGAAGGCCACGATGGAGACGGTCACCGCGATCAAGCGCGCCGGAGCGGACGTCATCATCTCGTACCACGCGCTGGATGTGGCGGAATGGCTGAAGTGATGCGGGACCGCAAGAGATCGACGGCGCGGTCAGAGGCGCTGTTCGCGGAGGCCAGGAGCCTTTTTTCCGGCGGCGTGAACTCTCCCGTGCGCGCCTTCAAGGCGGTGGGCGGGAAGCCGCTCTTCATCGACCGCGGCGAGGGTGCCTATCTCGTCGACGTCGACGGAAACCGTTACATCGATTACGTGCTTTCCTGGGGACCGCTCATCCTGGGGCACGCCCACCCCCGGGTGGTCGAAGCAATCCAGGAAACCGCGAAGCGGGGCACCAGTTTCGGCGCACCCGGGCCGCTCGAAGTGGAGCTTGCGCGCCGGATCGTCGAGATGATGCCCAACATCGAGATGTTGCGCTTCGTCAATTCGGGCACGGAAGCCGCGATGTCGGCGATTCGTCTGGCACGGGCTGCGACGAAGCGCGGCAAGGTGATCAAGTTCCAGGGCGCCTACCACGGACACGCCGACATGCTGCTGGTGCAGGCGGGATCCGGTGCGGCGACGCTGGGGCTTCCGGATTCGCCGGGTGTGACACCGGGTGCGGTGTCGGACACCCTCATCGCCGACTACAACGACATCGCCTCTGTGCGCCGTCACTTCGAGGCGTTTCCCGGCGACGTCGCAGCGGTGATCGTGGAGCCGGTCGTCGGGAACATGGGACTGGTGGCGCCGGTGGAGGGATTCCTGCGGAAGCTTCGCGACGTGACCCGCGAGTTCGGTGCCCTGCTCATCTTCGACGAGGTGATGACCGGGTTCCGCGTGCACCCCGGTGGCGCGCAGACGCTCTACGACGTGAAGCCGGATCTCAGCGTCCTCGGCAAGGTCGTCGGCGGCGGACTGCCGGTCGGGGCGTACGGTGGAAGACGTGAATTGATGGAGATGATTGCGCCGCAGGGACCCGTGTACCAGGCGGGAACGCTGTCCGGCAACCCGCTCGCGATGGCCGCGGGTATCGCGGCGCTCGATGTCCTGCGCGACGCATCCGTCTGGCAGAAGCTCGATCGGATCGGTGACCGGCTGGTGTCGGGACTCCGGAGCGCCGCCGCCGGCGAAGGTGTGGCCGTGCAGTGCGTGCGTGTCGGCGCCATGCTGGGCATGTTCTTCTCCGACCGGCCGGTGACAGACTGGAAGTCGGCGTCGCGTTCCGACACGGCGCGCTTCGCGAAGTTTCACGCGAGCATGCTCGAACATGGCGTGTATCTGCCGCCCTCGCAGTACGAGGCGTCGTTTCTGTCCATCGCTCACGGTGACGCCGAGATCGACCACACAGTCGAGGCGGCGCGCTCGGCATTTCGAGCCTGCCGGTAGACGCCGCAGTCGCTTCGCCGGCAGGATCGGGAACGGCAATGAGGTGCGCCAGACTTGACAATCGGGCTTCCATCGGCCACCCTTCCGGACAATGGTCCTGAAGCGTGGCATTGCGGCGTGTGTCGCCGCGGTCTGGCTGGCG
>CAZPUV010000035.1:0-14373 GCA_964589805.1 uncultured bacterium
CGACGGTTCTGTCCGAAGATGGCCGCGAAGTGGAAGTGGGCTACCTCGCGATCCGCAAGCCGTGGCCCGGCATGCTGCGTGGCATCTACGGCGCGCCGGAGCGCTACCGGGAGACGTACTGGTCCAAGTGGCCCGGCGTGTACTTCGCGGGCGACGGCGCACGCCGCGACCGCGACGGATACTTCTGGGTCGTGGGCCGCGTGGACGACGTCGTCAACGTGGCGGGGCACCGAATCGGCACCGCGGAGCTGGAGAGTGTCTTCGTCGAGCACGAGGGCGTGGCTGAATCCGCGGTCATCGGGGTAGCGCACGAACTCAAGGGTCAGGCGCTGGTGGCGTTCGTCAGCCTCAAGGACGGGGTCGAGGGCACCGAAGTCCTCGACCGCCAGTTGAAGACCTGGGTGGCGCAGAAGATCGGCAAGTTCGCGATTCCCGAGCGGATCGTCTTTTCCGCGGATCTTCCCAAGACCCGCTCGGGGAAGATCATGCGCCGGCTCCTGCGCGACGTCGCCGAAGGCCGAGCGCTGGGCAACGTGACGACGCTGGCGGACGCCGGCGTGGTGGAGAATCTCAAGGCGCAGTACGAGGAAGATTGACCGCCCTTGAAGACGGGCCTTCACGTCGACGGGATCTACCTCAGACACCACACGCCCGACGGGCACCCGGAGCGCGCGCAGCGCATCGATCGGCTGCTCGTGCTCGCCGATCGGGCGTGTGGTCACGGCGTCATCGTGCAACCGGCCGTGCGTTGTGCCACGGAGGCGGAACTCGCGCTCGCGCACGAGCCGTCGTACGTGGACGCGATTCTCTCGGCTGCGGGACGGGACGTCATGCTCGACCCCGACACGTTCATGTCGCCGGAGTCCTGCGACGTCGCCCGCTACGCGGCGGGCGGCGTGCTCGACCTCGTCGACCGCGTCATGTCCGGCGAACTCGACAACGCCTTCGCCGCGGTGCGACCGCCGGGGCACCACGCGGAATCGGACCGCGCGATGGGGTTCTGCCTGTTCAACAACATCGCGGTCGCGGCTGCCTACGCCGCGAAGCGGCACGGCGTGGAGCGGGTGCTCATCGTGGACTGGGACGTGCACCATGGCAACGGCACCCAGCAGATCTTCTGGGACGACCCGGGCATCATGTTCGTTTCGCTGCACCAGTTTCCGTTCTACCCGGGCACGGGTTCGGCGGAAGAGACCGGCGGAGAAGCGGCCGCCGGCCGCACGGTCAACATCCCGATGACGGGCGGCTTCGGCGACGCGGAATACGCGGCCGCGTTCCGGCGCGTGGTCGCTCCCGTCGCGCGGGCCTTCGCGCCCGGGCTGGTGCTGGTCTCCGCGGGCTTCGACGCGCACGCCGCCGACCCGCTCGGCGGGATGCGCGTGAGCGCGGACGGGTTCGACGCGATGGCGGCGGAGGTGCTCGACGTCGCGCGGGAATCCGCGGGCGGCCGTTGCGTCGCGGTGCTCGAAGGCGGTTATGATCTGGACGCGCTTGGCGAGTGCGTGGAGCGGGTGCTCGGGCGGATGCAGTCGCCTGACTTGCCGCGACCGTCCGGCCCCCGGGGCGGCGAAGAGCGGTTTGCACCCGTGCTGGCGAGAGTCCGGGCCGCGCACGCGGGCTTCTGGAACATCTGATCGTAAGGGCCGGGTGTGTGCACATGAACAGGGCGATGCTGCTCGTCGTGATGGGCGTGGTTTCGGGCGCGAGTTGCGCGCGCACTTCGGAGATGCCGCCGGCGGTCAGGTCGCTGGTGGACGCCGAACGGGCGTTTGCGACGATGTCGGTCACGGTCGGGATGCGCGACGCGTTTCTCGCGAATTTCGCCGACGACGGCATTGTCTTCCGTCCCGGTCCCGTGAACGCGAAGGAGGTGTACCGCGCCCGACCCGCGTCGGCGGTGGTTCTCTCCTGGGAGCCGGTCCATGCCGAGGTGTCTTCCTCGGGCAACTTCGGATTCACCACCGGACCGTGGGAGTTCCGTCCCGACAGGGACTCGGAGCCGGTGGCATTCGGCCATTTCGTGTCGGTGTGGAAACGGGAAGCGGACGGCTCGTGGAAGGTGGCCGCCGACGCGGGCATCGATCACGAGCGTCCGGCGTCGACGCCCGAGCTGTCGTTCCGGGCTCCCGCCGGGTCGAACACCGCCGGAGACGCGACGGCGACCGCGCTGGCGCACTCGAAACTCCTCGAGTCCGACCGGGCCTTCGCGGACGGGATCCGGGTGTCGGCAGGGCGCGCGTACGCGGAGTTCGCGGCGCCGGACGTCCGGCTCTACCGGACGGGCAGGCTCCCGCTGGCAGGTCGCGAGCCGGTGTGCGACGCCGTCGGCGAGGAGGGGTTGCCCGGCACGATGGAACCGGCCGGCGCGCGCGTCGCGGATTCGGGCGATCTCGGGTACACGACGGGCTTCACGCGCTCGTCCGCCTCGAGCTACTACCTGCGCATCTGGCGCGCCGGCACGGACGGGGTGTGGAAGATCGTGCTGGACCTGGAGGTTCCCGTTCCACCGGGCGAATGACGGCGCCGGTCAGGGGAGGGAGGCGATCGAGTCGATGACGAGATCCGGTGTGACGCCGGACGCGGCGACGAGATCGTCGCGGTACTTGCCGGTCCGGACGAGCACGCCGCGGATGCCCGCGCGCTGCGCGCCCGCGATGTCCATGTGGACGTCGTCGCCGACCATCACCACATCCGCTGCCCGGAGGCCGATGCTGTCGAGTGCGGCCCCGAACATCTCCCGCGACGGCTTTCCGATCACGGTGGCCGTCTTCCCGGTCGCGTACTCGAGACCCGCCACGATCGCCCCGATGTCCAGCCTGAGCCCGTCCTCGACCTGCCAGAAGCGCCCGCGGTGCAGGGCCACGATCGCGGCGCCGCCCATGATGTCGCGGAACAGTTCGTTCATGAGGTCGTAGTTCCACGCGCTTCCGACGTCGCCGATGACGATCGCCTCGGGTCTTCCCGACGTGTCGAAGGCAGCGAATTCCTCGCGGATCTCGTCCACGACGACGGGGCGGATCGAACGCACGCCCGCGGCGCGGAGCCAGCGGGCGGCGGTGACCGGTGTCGTCACGAACTCCTCGGCCGACACGGCGAACCCCATCCGGCGCATCTTCCCGGCGAGCTGTTCCGCGGTGCGCGTGGTCGTGTTGGTCACGAAGCGAACCGGAAGGCCGCGGTCGCGCAGGCGCGCGAGTGCGTCGACGGCGCCGGGAACCGGCGAGTTGCCCACGAACCACACGCCGTCCATGTCGGCGAGGAGCCCCTGTATCGCGCCGAGTGATCCGAACCCCGCGTTCATCCGTCCATCGAGCCCGTGATGAGCCGCGCGCCGCGCTTGCGCGTCAGGTAGTTGAACGCCCACTGCACCATCACGAGAACCTTGTTGTCGTATTCGATGAGGTACATGATGTGGACGAACGCCCACACGATCCACGCCGGGAATCCGGAGAGGCGCACGCGTCCGAAATCGGCCACGGCCCGGTTGCGGCCGATCACCGCGAGTTGTCCCATGTCGAAGTACCGGAACGGCCGTTGCGCCGGAATCCGCCCCAGGATCCGGCGTGCGACGTAGCGGCCCTGCTGAATCGCCACCGGTGCGACACCGGGAAGCGGCACGCCGCCCGGCCCGGGGACGCGGGCGAGATCGCCGATCACGTACACCTCCGGGTGGCCCGGCAATGTGAGGTCGGGGCGCACATGGATGCGCCCGTCGCGGTCGCGTTCCGCCGAGAACCGCTCGGCGACCAACGCCCCGAACGGTGAGGCGGTGACGCCCGCGGCCCACAGGACCGTGGCCGCATCGATCTCCCGCGCGCTTCCTGCGGCCGATGTCGTCACCCTGTCCGTTGCGATGCCGGTGACCAGTTCGCGCGTGCGGACCTCCACGCCGAGGCGCTCGAGCGATCGCGTCGCCTTGCTCGAGAGCGACTCCGGCAATGCGGGGAGCAGGCGCTCGCCGCCCTCGAGGAGCACGATGCGCGCCCGGCGCGGGTCGAATGCGCGGAAGTCCCGCGCGAGGGTCGCGCGCGACAGTTCCGCGATCGCGCCCGCCAGTTCCACGCCGGTGGGGCCGCCGCCGACCACGACGAAGGTCAGGAGCACGTCGCGGCGGGCGGGGTCGGTCTCCGTCTCGGCGCGTTCGAAGGCGCCGAGGATGCGCTGCCGCATGTCGAGCGCGTCCTCGACGGACTTGAGCCCCGCGGCTCGCGCCGCCCACTCGTCCCGGCCGAAGTACGACGTCAGCGACCCGGTGGCGACGACGAGGGCGTCGTAGCGCACGGGGGGGGCGTCACGAAACGCGACTTCGCGTGCGCCGGGATCGATGTCGACCGCTTCGGCGTGGATCACGCGCACCCGCGAATAGCGGTTGAGCACGGCCCGGACGGGCGAGGAGATGTCGCCCGGGGACAGCCCGCCGGTTGCGACCTGGTAGAGGAGCGGTTGGAAGAGGTGGAAGTTCCGGCGATCGGCGATGGTGACCTTCGCCCGATCTCGACCGAGCGTGCGGGCCGCGTAGAGCCCGCCGAATCCGGCCCCCAGGACGAGTACGTGCGGGTCCGGAGAGCGCGCGGGCATCTAGCCGAGGCTCTCGGACCAGCTGGCGTCGGCGTCGAGCGGCAGCCGCCGGGTTGCGCGTGCCCACACGTCCAGCATCAGCGCGCCGAGGAGGATGAACGTCGCGAGCAGGTACATCCACGTGAGGAACAGCGCGCCGCCGGCGAGCGCTCCGTACACCGCGTGCCGCCGCGAGATGTACACCGTGACACTCGCGCCGAGTTTCTGGAGGAGTGCCCATCCCGCCGCCACGATGAGCGCCACGATGATCGCCCGCAGGAGCTGCGGCCGGCGCGCCGGAATCGACAGGTACAGGATCAGGAGGAACACGGCGAAGGACCCGATCGAGAATGCCCGCCGCGGTACGTGGATGGCGGACGTGAGCTCCGTCAGACCGGGCGCCGCGAGCAGAAGCTGGAACGCATAGTCGCCCACCGCCGCCACCGAGAAGAACAGCATCGCGCCCATCACGTAGGCCAGCGTGAGCAGGCGGCGGTGCAGGAAGCCCACCTTGCGGCGCGATCCCATCGCGCCGTTGATGCTCCACTCCAGGGACTCGAACAGTCCCGCCGCGACGAAGAACAACGACACCAGGCCGAGCACCCCGAACCCCTGCCAGCTCTGAACGAGCGCGGTGATGTTCTCGAGCACGGCCTCGCCCGCCCCGGGCGGGAGGAGTCCGAGCAGCGTGTCATAGAGGTTGCTCTCGGAGACGGGCTGGTTCTTGAAGACGAACCCGGCTGCCGCGGTGGTGATGAACAGGAAGGGAATCAGCCCGAGCAGCAGGTGGAACGCCAGCCCCGCGGCCATCAGCGGCACCAGGCGCTGGCCGAAGAGAACCCGGATCTCGTGGAGGACCCGGCCGGTAGTGATGAGCATCTGGAGCAGCTGATACCTCGCAGGATACGGCACGACCGCGGAGCCCAGAGTATATCGCATGCGACGGGTCCCGCAACGGGAAGTTGCGGGGGCGCCCGGATCGGAGGCGGCGTCCCCCGGAGAATGGAAACGCCCCGCCGGGGCGGGGCGTTTGCTTACGCCACAGGGGTAGCGAGAGGCCTACTCCTCCCAGTTCAGCACGCCGCTCTGATACTCGGTCACGCGCGTTTCGAAGAAGTTCTTCTCCTTCTTGAGATCGATGACCTCGCTCATCCACGGGAACGGGTTGGCCGCGTCGTACTGCCTGGGGAGGTTGATGCGCTCCAGACGACGGTCTGCGATGTAGCGGACGTACTGACTGATCGCGTCCGAATTGAGCCCGAGGATGCCCCGGGGCAGACAGTCCGCGGCGTAGGCCTCCTCGAGTTCGACCGAGCGCCGTATGTTGGTGACCAGCGTCTTCTTGAAGTCGTCCGACCATATCTCCGGGTTCTCCATGACGATCGTGTTGATGAGATCGGTTCCGAAGGCCAGGTGGACCGATTCGTCGCGGAGGATGAACTGAAACTGCTCGCCGACACCCACCATCTTGTTCTGCCGGAGGAACGAGAGCATCATCACGAAGCCGGCGTAGAAGAAGATGCCCTCCATGATCACGTAGTACCCGACCAGGTCGTGCACGAACCGCCGGATGTTCTCCGGCCCCTCGGTCGTGAACGTCGGGTCCAGGATGGACCGCGTGATGTCGATGACGTAGTCGTCCTTCGCCTTGATGCTGGGGATCCGGACATACATGTTGTAGACCTCGTCCGGATCCAGCCCCAGCGTGTCGCAGCAGTAGATGAACGTGTCGGTGTGGATGGCCTCCTCGTAAGCCTGGCGCAGGAGATACTGCCGGCACTCGGGATTGGTGACATGCCGGTACACGTTCAGCACGATGTTGTTCGCGGTGAGGCTCTCGGCCGTGGAGAAGAAGCCCATGTTCCACAGGACGAGACGGCGCTCGTCGTCGGAGAGCGCATCCGGGCTGCGCCACATCTCCACGTCCTTCTGCATGTTGACTTCCTCGGGGGTCCAGTTGTTGGCCACGCCGTCCTTGTAGTGCTTGCGCGCCCACTGGTACTTCATGGGCAGGATCTTGTTGGGATCCGTGGCCGAACAGTTGAGCAGTCGCTTCTCGGTGTGCTTCCTGGGCTTCACGTTCGGGTTTCCTTCCGTTGCTACTGGCATGCTTCGCATGACGGATCCATGATGGCACAGGCGCTCTTGACCTGCGACGCCGGCTCTGCTTCCGGCTCGGCGACATGGGCCGCGCCCGCCGCGAACTTCTTGTTCTTCGAGTCCAGCGTGGACTTCTCGATCGACGATGCGCCCAGCGTTCGCAGGTAATACGTGGTCTTGAGCCCCATCTTCCAGGCGGCGAAGTAGATATCCGAGATCTGCCTGCCGGACTTCGAGGTGGTGAAGACGTTGACCGACTGGCTCTGGTCGATCCACTTGCCGCGGTGTGCCGCGTGTTTCATGATCCAGATGGAATCGATCTCGAAGACTTCCTTGTAACGCGCGCGCATCACCTCGGGCATGTCGGCGATCGACTGGACGCTGCCGTCGTAGTACTTGATCTTCTCCATCATGTCTTCGTTCCACAGCCCGGCCTCCTTGAGGTCGATGACGAGGAAACGGTTGATGATGGTGAACTCGCCGCTGAAATTCGACTTCACGTACATGTTCTTGTAGATCGGCTCGATGGACGGCACGCAGCCGGCGATGTTCGCGATCGTCGCCGTCGGCGCCACGGCCATGGTGTTGGAATTGCGCATGCCGTGTCGCTTCACGTGTTCGCGCACCGGCTTCCAGTCCATGTGCGAACGCCGGTCGACGCCAGTGGGCAGTCCGCGCTCGGCTTCCAGCAGGTCGAGCGTGTCGACCGGGAAGATGCCGCGATCCCACTTGGAGCCCTTGAACGTCTCGTAGGCGCCCTTCTCCTTCGCCAGCTCCGACGAGGAGAGGATCGCGTGGTGGGAGATGAACTCCTGGGACTCGTCCGAGAAGCGCACCGCCTCCTCGCTGTCGAAAGCCAGATTCATCAGGTACAGCGCGTCCTGCAGGCCCATCACACCCAGGCCGATCGGGCGGTGCCGGAGGTTGGCGCGGGCCGATTCCGGCGTGGGGTAGAAATTCAGGTCGATCACGTTGTCGAGCATCCGCACCGCCACCTTGATGGTGTACTTCAGCCGCTCGTGGTTGATCTTGCCGTCGTCGATGTGGCAGGACAGATTGATCGATCCCAGGTTGCACACGGCGGTCTCGTCCGCCGACGTGTTGAGCGTGATCTCCGTGCACAGGTTGGAGCTGTGCACCACTCCCACGTGATCCTGCGGGGAGCGGACGTTGCACGGATCCTTGAACGTGATCCACGGGTGTCCGGTCTCGTACAGCATCGTGATCATCCTGCGCCACAGGTCGAGGGCGCGCACGCGGCGGAACAGCCGGATCTCGCCCCGCTCGGCCATGCGCTCGTACTCCTCGTAGCGCTCCTCGAAGGCGCGCCCGTACATCTCGTGGAGGTCGGGTGTCTCGTCGGGGGAGAAGAGCGTCCACGTCGCGTCCTCCATGACGCGCTTCATGAACAGATCCGGAATCCAGCTGGCGGTGTTCGTGTCGTGCGTGCGCCGGCGCTCGTCGCCGGTGTTCTTGCGCAGTTCGAGGAAGTCCTCGAAGTCGTAGTGCCAGGCCTCGAGGTACACGCACGTCGCGCCCCGGCGTTTGCCGCTGCGGTTGATGGCCGCCGTGGTTGCGTCGACGATCTTGAGAAACGGAACCACACCCTGGCTGCCGACGTTGGTGCTCTTGATCAGTGAGCCCGTGCCGCGGATGTTCGTCCAGTCGTTCCCGAGCCCGCCCGACCACTTGGAGAGCTGCGCGTTGTCGCCGATGCTCTTGAGGATATGCGAGAGATCGTCCTTCACGGTGGTGAGGTAGCACGAGCTCATCTGCGGGTGGTTGGTTCCGGCGTGGAAGAGCGTCGGCGTCGACGGCACGTAGTGCAGCGACGAAATGACGTCGTAGAAGCGCAGTGCGTGTCCCTCGCGGTCGGAGGACTCGTTGAGTGCCAGTCCCATCGCCACGCGCATCCAGAAGAACTGCGGGGTTTCCATGATCTCCTGCCGGAGGTTCTTCAGGAAGTAACGGTCGTAGAGCACCTGCGCGCCGAGATACGTGAACAGGCGGTCGCGTTCGGGACGCAGCTCCGCGCCGAGGCGGGCGAGATCGTACTCGAGGAGACGCGGGTCGAGGCGCCCGGCGTCCACTCCGTCCCTGATGCGCTTCGCGAAGGTGTCCCGGTGTGCCGCGGCGAAGCCATCCGTGAACTCGTCGACGCCGAGGACGGCCTTGTAGAGGTCGTTGAAGAGGAAGCGCGCGGCGAGCGTCGAGTACACGGGATCGCGCTCGATGCGGGCCCGGATCGCCATGATCACGGCCTGGTTGATGTCGGAGGTCTTGATGCCGTCGTAGAGCCCGAGCTTCGTGTCGCGCAGGATGCCGACCACGTCGATGTCTCCGTCGAGGCCGCGGCAGCAGTTGGTGATCGCGCGCTCGATCTCGCCGATGTTGAACTCGACCAGGTCACCGCTGCGCTTGACAACCTTGATCTCGCGGCGGTCGATCTTCTCCAGCAGCTCGTCCTGCTTGTGGCGGCGGAGATTCTCGCGCTCCTTGCGGTAGAGGATGTAGGCCTTGGCCACTTCGAACAGGCCGCGCTCGGCGAGCATCATCTCGACCACGTCCTGGATGTCTTCGACGTTGGGGATGCGCTCTTCGAACCTGTCCTCGATCACGCCGGTCACGTCGTCGGTCACCGCCGAGAAGAACTCGGTGGACACCGCGACGCCGGTCGCGACGCACGCCTTTTCGATGGCCCGCTCGATGCGAATCCGGTCGAAATCGACGATGGAACCGTTGCGTTTCTTGACCTTCGTGATCTCCATGGCTCTCCTACCGGCGAAACCGCCATAACATGATGTATTCTATTGACTTATGGGATCAATCCGGGGCGGTCGCCTGACGGCCGCGAGGCCGGTTCGACGTCGCTGTTGCCAGAACTGACACAACATCTTGGGGCGTCGAACCGGTCACCCCCAGCGATTGAGGTTCGCGATAGTACGAACCACCACCCGGGGGCGTCAAGGGTTTCTCCATGTTGTGAAATCATTATCTTGGACTTCTCTATCCTGTTATCAAATAGAAAGATATCATGACCCGGCCGGCGCGGCAATGTGGATCGACGGTGGACAACCGGTTGATACCTTTTCACCCCGGACCGGGTCGGGTTTTGGGTGGCTGCATGGCCCGGCGAGGGGCTAGATTGACGGTTCGGACCCGACGCGATGAGCACCATTTCCGACAACGTTCAGAGAGTCCGCGAGCGCGTGGAATCGGCGGCCCGCCGGGCGGGGCGCCGTGCGGACGAGGTCAGGATCGTCGCCGTGACGAAGACCTTCGGGCCCGACGTGGTGGAGGCGATCGTGCGCGCCGGGATCGAGGACATCGGCGAGAACCGCGTCCAGGAGTTCCTGGCCAAGGCCGACGCGGTGACACTCCCGTGCCGGTGGCACCTCGTGGGACCGCTGCAGCGCAACAAGGCGCGGAAGGTCGTGGGCCGGGTCAGCCTGATGCACGCCATCGACGGCCTGCGCGTCGCCGAGACCGTGGACCGGATCGCCGGCGAGGACGACCGGGTGGCGGACATTCTCCTGGAAGTGAACACGTCGGGCGAGGCCGGCAAGCACGGGGTCGGGCCGGGCGAGGCGCTGGCGGCGGGCGAGGCGATTGCGTCACTCCGCCACCTGCGCCTGCTCGGGCTCATGACCATCGGGCCACTGTCGGGCGGGGTGCCGGCGGCGCGCCGCTCTTTCCGGGATCTCGCCGCGATCGCGCGCGACCTTCGGCGTGTCACCGGCCTCGAACTGCCCGAGTTGAGCATGGGGATGAGCGAGGACTTCGAAGCGGCGGTCGAGGAGGGCGCCACCCTGATCCGGCTGGGGCGCGTGATTGCGGGGGACCGGCCCCCGCCGCTGCACTGAAAAAAACCTTACCACCCGTCCGGCCATCATGTATGCTGCCCGCGCAAACGGTGCGGACGCCCGCCCGACTCGGCCTGTAGTGTGTTTTGTTGCAACGGGTTACGGATTCGCTGCAAACCGGCCGCGCGGGCATTGCTGGCGCGCACCTTGCAGTGGGAAGACGGGGCCCGCGGTTCAGCGGGAGTCGACGAGGGTGCCCCGCAGGAGGAATGAACGATGCGTATTACGCCGCTGGATGTCCGCAAGCAGGAATTCCGTCGAGTCATGCGTGGTCTCGACGCCGACGAGGTCTACGCGTTTCTCGCCACCGTGGCCGACGAGTACGAAGCCGTCCTGAACGACAACAAGGCGCTTCGCGAGCGCCTGCTCGAGCTGGACGACAAGGTCCAGGAGTTCCGCTCCATCGAGCGGACGCTCCGCGACACGCTGCTCACCGCGGAGCGCGTGACGGTGGAGTCGAAGGACAACGCGCGCCGCGAGGCGACGTTGATCGTGAAGGAAGCGCAGTTGCAGGCCGAGAAGGCGCTGCGCGACATCACCGCGCAGGCAGCGCGTCTGCGCCAGGAGGTGCAGCGGCTCCGTTCGCAGCGCGACTCCTATCTCGCCAAGATGAAGGTGGTCGCGGAGTCGCACGTGAAGTTCATCGAGTCGGCCGAGCACGACTTCCGCGCGGAGGACGAGGCGACACCGGAACCGCGTCGCGACGCCGCGCCGCAGGCCAGGCCCGCGGCTCCGCCGCCGCGCCCGACCTCGCTCTTCGAGAAACCGGCGCCGCGCCCGCAGGCGCTGCCCGAGGGCGAACCCGTCGACGGTCTGGGCGACATCCTCGAACGGCTGTCCCGGAGTCAGAAGGAGACACTGGAAGCGACGCAGCCGGAGAAGCCCGCACCGCCGGTGCAGCCGCGTCAGGAGCACGAGGCTCCCGCGAGCCCGGCGTTGCCCGCGGAGTCGGAGTGGAACATCGATCAGATCCGACAGGATCTGCAGCGCATGGCCTCCACGCCGCGCCCGCCCGACGGGCCCGACGACTAGCCGACCGCAGGCGTTACCCTCGCGCGGCCCGCGGCGAAACCCGCGGGCCGCGGTGTTTTCGGCGTTTTCCCATTCAACCCCATCTGATAAAATGCGCCGTTCACAACGCGAAGGGGCGCGAGGCCGCGCCCGCATCGCGCTGGCAAGGACGGGACGCATGCACGGACTCCACGAACGCATACTCGAAGCCGCAGCCCTGGTGAGCGGGCGGGCGGCCACGCGCCCGCGGATCGGGCTCGTCCTCGGCACCGGGCTCGGCGACCTCGCCGACGCGATGGACGTCGAGGCCGTGGTCCCGTACGAGGAGATCCCGCATTTCGTTCGCTCGACCACGGCCGGTCACAGGGGCAACTTCGTGCTGGGGACACTCGGCGGGAAGCCGGTGATCGCGATGCAGGGTCGCCTTCATTACTACGAGGGCTACACGATGAAGGAGATCACGTTCCCGATCCGGGTGATGCGCGCGCTCGGCGTCGAGGACATGCTGGTCTTCAACGCGGTCGGCGGAATGAATCCGCACCTCGATCTCGGGGACCTCGTGGTCGTGACCGATCACATCAACCTGATGGGCGACAATCCGCTGATCGGCTGGAACGACGATCGCCTGGGCGAGCGGTTCCCGGACATGTCGGAGCCGTACTCGCGCGAACGCCGTGCCGCCATGGAAGCCGTGGCCATCGGGCTCGGGGTGCCGCTGCGCCGCGGCGTGCTGGTGGCGGTCGCGGGCCCGAATCTCGAAACGGCGGCGGAGTACCGGTTCCTCCGCCGGATGGGCGCGGACATCGTCGGCATGTCGATGGTTCCCGAGAACCTCGTCGCGATCCACGCCGGCATGAAGGTGCTCGGTATCTGTGTCGTGACGGATCTCTGCCGGCCGGACGCACTCGAGCCGGCGAATCTGGACCGGATCATCGCCACCGCGAACGCCGCCGAGCCCGGGCTGCGCCGCCTGGTCGTCGAGTATCTCAAGCGGCTATGACGCGCGGCCCGTCGTGCGCGGCCCACACGAACCGATGAGCGAATCCCGTTTCCCCAGACTGGCCTCGTCCGACACGGTCGCGAAGGCGGAGGAATCCGTCTCCGCGTACTGGGAGCGCGAGCGCATCTTCCAGCGCAGCGTCGACGAGCGACCGGCCGACAATCCCTTCGTGTTCTACGAGGGCCCGCCCACCGCCAACGGCCGGCCCGGCGTCCATCACGTCATCGCACGCCTGTGCAAGGACATGGTGTGCCGCTACAAGACCATGCAGGGCCACCGGGTCGTGCGCAAGGCCGGCTGGGACACGCACGGGCTCCCGGTCGAGATCGAGGTGGAGCGCGCCCTCGGCCTGGAGCGCAAGGAGCAGATCGAGGCGTACGGCATCGCGGAGTTCAACCGCCAGTGCCGCGAGAGCGTGTTCAAGTACGAGAAGGACTGGGTGGCGTTCACCCGCCGCATCGCGTTCTGGCTGGACATGGACCACCCCTACGTGACCTGCGACAACCAGTACATCGAGTCGGTGTGGTGGATTCTCAAGGAGTTCTGGAACAAGGGGCTCGTCTACCAGGGGTACAAGAGCGTTCCGTTCTGCCCGCGCTGCCAGACGTCGCTGTCGAGCCACGAAGTGAGTCTCGGCTACAAGGACACCTCGGACCCGAGCGTGTTCATCAAGTTCAAGCGCGTCGGCGCCGACGAATCCTTCCTGGCGTGGACGACGACCCCGTGGACACTCACCTGCAACGCGGCGCTGGCGGTGGCGGCGCGCGAGACGTACGCGCGCGTGTCGCACGGGGGAGAGGTGCTCGTGCTCGCAGAGGCGCTCCTGGGAGTGCTGGATGGCGAGTACGAGGTCATCGAGACCCTGCCGGGCGCGGAGCTGGTGGGCGCGGCCTACGAACCGCTCTTCGACTACTACCGGGGCACGGAAGGTGCTTTCCGCGTGGTGGCGGGCGACTTCGTGAGCCTCGAGGATGGCACCGGCATCGTCCACATCGCGCCGGCGTTCGGCGCGGACGACTTCCGCATGCACCAGGAACTCGGAATCCCGCTCCTCCAGGGTGTTCTCCCGGACGGGACGTTCGACGCCGCGGTCACCGACTGGGCGGGTCGGTTCATCAAGGACGCCGACCCCGAGATCGTCAAGCGGCTGAAGGAGCGGGGCCAGCTGTACAGGAGCGCGCGCGTCACGCACTCGTATCCGTTCTGCTGGCGCTGTTCCACGCCGCTCATGTACTACGCGCGGAAGTCGTGGTACATCCGCACGACTTCCTACAAGGACAGGATGATCGAGGCGAACCGGCGCGTGAACTGGATCCCGCCGGAGGTGGGAGAGCACCGCTTCGGCAACTGGCTCGAGAACAACGTCGACTGGTCGCTTTCGCGCGAGCGCTACTGGGGGACGCCGCTCAACATCTGGACGTGCGACGCGTGCGCGAACCGGCACGCGGTGGGGAGCATCGCCGAGCTGCGGGAGCGCGCGACGAATTTTCCGGCCGACGATTCCACGCTCGACCTGCACCGTCCCTTCGTCGACGGGATCGAACTCGCGTGCGAGTGCGGGGGCGTCATGCGCCGGGTGAAGGAAGTGATCGACGTCTGGTTCGATTCCGGGGCCATGCCGTTCGCCCAGTACCACTACCCGTGGGACGAGAGCGGCATGTTCGAGCGGCAGTTTCCCGCCGACTACATCAGCGAGGGGATCGACCAGTCGCGCGGTTGGTTCTACTCGCTGCTCGCGATCTCGGTGTTCCTGAAGGACGAGAGCCCGTACCGGAACTGCCTCACGACCGAGATGATCCTCGACAAGCACGGGCAGAAGATGTCGAAGAGCCGCGGCAATGT
>CAZPUV010000036.1:0-14194 GCA_964589805.1 uncultured bacterium
CCCCGGTAGTCGATATTCAGAACCGTGTAGCCCCGCGCGGCGAGCATGGTGTTGAACATGAACTCCCGGTAGTAGTAGCTCCAGCCGTCGATGACGTTCTGAAGGTAGCCGGCCCCGTGGATGAAGATCACGCCGGCTCCGTTCGGCGTTCCGTCGTACTGCTCGGGCCGGAACAGATGCGCGGGAACACGCCCGCCGTCCGACGCGGTGAAGACGATCCGCTCCGGCTCGAGCCACGCGTAGTCCTGGAACATCTCCGTGGTGGACCGGGTGAGCGGCCCGTGCCTCTCTCCGGTCGCAGGATCGAGCAGATACAGCTCCGGCGGGGTAATGCCGGTGGAATGAAGAACCACGGCGGCGTCCATCGCCTGCGAGAACGTCACGTCGAATTCCCCGGGTCCGGGCGTGAGCAGTTTCTTGCCGGAACCACTGAGGTTCATCGTCCATAGGAGTCGTGAACCCGGGCGTTCTTCGTTGGTGACGACGTACCACCGTTCACCCTTCTCGTCGAGAATCGCCTCGTGCACCTCGTACTTCCCGCGCGTGATCTGATTCTTCCGCCCGGTGAGAGAGACCGTGTACAGGTGTCCCCACTTGTCCGCCTCGCTGATGAAGTAGATGGCCTTGCCGTCGGGCATCCACGCGCCGGTCTCGTAGAACGACGGGCCGTCCACCCAGGCGGCGTCCTTGAGGCGATCGAGCACGCGCGTTGCCACCTTCCCCTGCGGGTCGCGTTCCCGCGGCGACGCCACCATGAAGTAGCGGTCGTGCCAGTCCGCGGATATGCCTCGGATCAGGAGATCGTCGGCGGCGGGCGACCAGGACATCGGCCGGATGAGCATGGTTTCGTCCGCCGCGAGCCGTACCAGCGAGTCGCCCTCGACATCCACGAATACGATGCTCTGCGAGTCCTGCGCGTCGCCCACCTTGGTACGGACGTCTTCGGTCTCCGTGTAGCCGCTCCTGGTGACGATGATGGGGATCTTCGGTTCTTCCGCGTCCGCCGCGGGTTTCTTCAGCCCCAGCGCCACGAAGCGGCCGCTCGGCGACATCAGCATGCGCTCGATCTCGAATCCGGAGCCCAGGTAGATCTTCTTCGGTCTGTCCTCGTCCTTCTTCTCACCGCGGTCCTTGAACTCGACGAACAACTTCTTCTGCTCGTCGATGAGGAACTGGCGCTGCGCGGAATGCTTCTTCGCCTCCGGATCGTCGGACAGGGCGAGATTGGTGACCTGCGCGACCGGGCCTCCGTCCCACGCCACGGAGAAGAGGTCGTTGCCCGCCCGGAAATACGCCCGGCTGCCGTCCGGCGCGATCTGCACCGAGCGTTCGGCGGCCACCGTGGCCGTGATGCGCCGCGCGCGCCCCGTCGCCGCGTCGACGAGGAACACATCGCCGCCGCGAATCTCCGCGCAGCGCGTGCGCTCGCGGTTCCATGCCGCCTCGTCCGGCGCGGTCGTGTCGGCCACCGCATCGCGCAGCTTTTCGATCGTCCGCGCAGCAATGTCGAGCCGGTACGTGCCCGCGTCCTTCTCCAGCTCCAGGTAGTGGTCGTAGGCGTTTTCCGGATCGACCGCGTTCATCGAGTCCAGCCGGGCCGGGTTGTTCCACTGGAAGAAGACCGCGGTTCCGTCCGCGGAGAATCTCGGATTCGAGGGGGCCGTTCCGACAACGCCGGGGCCCTGCATGATCCAGCGGACCGTGAGCCCGTCGAAGAGCCCCGGCTCGTCGGCCGCCTCGGGCCCTTCGGACACTTCGGGTGGCGCCGCTTCGCGCTGTTTCACTTCGCAGGAAGCAAGGAGGAGGGTCGCTATGAGAACTGTCAGGAGCCGACCGAACATGGTGAACCACCTTGAGGAAACACACGGGAGCATGTCATCAGGCCGTGGATTGCGCATGCCGTGAGGACGAACGAATTGAGCGGGGCACGAAGTGCTGCTGGATCTTCAAGTGTTCCATCATACGGCCGCCTCGCGCGAAATGCACCCCTGAAAGCCGGTCTCGCCGCGAGACGGCGCTCACGCCCTGCGGCCGGGCCTCATCGGACCCGGACGGTGTAACGCACGAGGAACGAGTTGCCGGGAGGAATGCGGCTCAGCGTTCCCGTGAACGTCCATCGGATGTGAGTCACCAGCCGGTCGAACCCCGCCGGCGCCCCTCCACCACCACTCACGGGGGTGTACGTATACGTGATCCCCCCGTCGCTCGAGAACGCAACGCTGGCGGTGAGTCCCGAGCTTCCCGGCACGAAGACCTCGGAACCCAGTTGGAAGTCCGTGTTCACGGAGATCGAATCGGAGGTGACCACGGCGTATGCGTCCACGGCTCCGTCGTTCGTATGCACCAGTTGATACGTGATCGATCCGCCGGGTGGCGCCGATGGAACACTTGCGGTCTTCTGAAGTGTGACCTGTGCTCCGATCACGCTGGTTTCTGCCGAGATCGTCGCTGTTCCCCCGGACGCCGTCCGCGCATCCAGGTAGAGGGTGCCGAGCACATCGCCGGCCTGGACGTTGAAGACGCCGTCGTTGTTCGTCCCCGCGGTCGTTCCCAAAACGGTGGCAACCGTGGCGGTGAAGACGCCGGTCGCCGGCCCGGTCTCGGTGCAGGTCCGGATCTCCGTCTCACCGGTTCCCGTGTTCGTTGTCGTCAGCGCGACCGACTCGACGACGGAAGAATTGGTGTTCAGATCCGCGTCGGTGAGAGTGAGCGTGACGGTGTCCCCCGGCAGGATCGGAGTCGTGGCGGCCAGCGTACCGGTTACCCCGCCGGCGACCACGAGTGTCGTGGCGGTGGAGGTCGCCGGCACACCGCTGGCGTTGGCCGCGTCGTTGTACACGGTCTGCAGCGCATCCCCCGCCTGCACGTTGAACACGCCGTCGTTGTTCGCCCCCGCGGTCGTTCCGAAAGCGGTGGCGACCGTGGCGGTGAAAACGCCGGTCGCCGGCCCTGTCTCCGTGTAGGTCCGGTTCTCCGTCTCGCCCGTCGCGAGGTTTACCGTGGCCAGAAAGAAGTTCTCGATCGTGGACGAATTGGTGTTCAGATCCGCATCCTGCACCCGCAGGGTGACGGGATCGCCCGGCATGATCGGAGAGGTGCTCTGAATGATCCCCGTGGTCGCGCCCCCGACGGTGTTCGTCGCGAAAGGCGTGAAGACCGGGATGGTCTGGTCGCTGACGATCCGTGCCCGGTTGTTGATCACCGTTCCGGCAGGGAGGCCTCCGTTCACGCTCACGCGGAAGACGAGTGCTGCGGTCGTCGCTCCCCCGTTCAAACCCCCGATGTTCCACCGCAGGATGGGTGCACCGGAGGCGTCGGCCCCGGTTCCGGAGATCGATCCCGGGACGTAGGTGGTCCCGGCTGGAATCGTGTCGGTGACCACGACGCCGGTGGCGTTCATGTTGCCCGTGTTGGTCGCCGTGATCCGGTACTCGATCAGGTCACCGGGCGACAGCGTGCCACCGTTCACGTCCAGGGAGTTCTTCGTACCCGTTAGGAAGAACGGACCGGCGCTCAGCGGCACGGTGACGATGTTCGTATTGACGGGCGGGGTCTGGTCGCTCGCCACCGAGGCGAAGTTGACGATGGAGAATGTGTTCGCCGCGATGGGGTTGTCCACGACCACCTTGTAGATGAGGGGTGCAGCCACGACGCCGGGCGCCAGAGACCCCGGATTCCACACCAGCGTCGGCGCTCCGGAGGCGTTGGCCCCGGGGCCGGAGATCGACCCCGGAACGTACGCGGTGTTCGCCGGCACCACGTCCGTCACGACGACGTTCGTGCCCGTTCGAACGCCCCGGTTCTGGATGACGATCGTATAGGTCAGCGTATCCCCGGGAGCGGCGAAGTCCGGCTCGACTGTCTTCTCGCCGTTCTGGAGATCCACGCCGGAGGTCACGGTGGTAGATGCGTTCGCCGGCACATCCGCCACGTCGCCGCTCTTGAGAACCGCGGTGTTCAGGACGACCGTCGGGTCGGGCAGGGCGGTGTTCGTCCGCACCCGGAACCCGGCCTGCATGGTGGCGCTGTTCCGGTCCACCCGCCCGATCGTCCATCGGATGTCCGTCACCGTCGCGGGGTCAGCGGGTGCGGAACCCCAGCTGGCCCGGTTGTTGGTGGAGAACTCGATGAGCACGCCGGGTTCGCCCGTGGCGCTTCCCGCGACGTAGGTCGTGTTCTGCGGGATGGCGTCGAGGAGAACCACGCCGTCGGCATTCCGTGGACCGGTGTTGCGGTACGTCATCGCATACGTGATGACGTTCCCGGAGAGGATCGGGTCCGGGCTGTCCGTCTTGGTGAGGATCAGAATCGGGGCACTCGCGATCGCGGACGCGCTCGCGCTCGCCGTGGCGCGCTCGGACAGCGGGCCGACGTTCGAGGTCGCCACCAGATAGGTCACGTCCCGGTGGCCGGGGTTCGTTCCGGGCGGGAGTATCAGGCGGAGCAGGACGTCCTGGGAGGCGCCGGGGGCCAGGACTCCGGTCTGCGGGAAACCGTCCGCGTCACCGTCGAAGGACGGGTTGACGTAGTCCCAGATTCCGTCGGCGTTGCTGTCCCGTGCGAGAAGCGTCGTCCCCGCCGCGTTGTACAGATCGGTGGGCCAGCGGTACGGCCCGGCCTTCACGATGGAGAGATCGAAGTAGTCCGGGCTGTTCCCGGTATTCGTGATCGTGAAGGTGTAGTTCATCTGGGTTCCCGTTGCCGAACTCCCCGAGCTGGCTTGATCCGGCCCGACGCTGACGCTGCTCAACACGTCGACAGTCAGGTTCACGGTGTTGCTCGTGACGGTCGGCCTGGCGGTGCCCGCGGGGCACTGGAAGTCTCCCCGGCCGACGTTGGGAATCACCGTGCCCGCGGCGACGCCCGCGTTCACGGTGACCGAGAAGCGAACGGTCCGGTTGGCGGCCCCCTGCGGCAGACCCGCCAGGGTCCAGGTGATGGTCCCTGCGGAGAGAACACCCGCGTCGGTGATGCTCCCGGGTACGATGGTCGTGTTCGCGGGGAGGACGTCGGTGATCACCAGATTCTCGATGTCGGCACCACCCGGATTCCCGTAAGTGAGCGTGTACACGACCGTCTGACCGGGCTTCGCGGTGGCTCGGTCGGCGCTCTTGACGAGACTCAACACGCCGGTGGCCGAAGAGGTCGTGGCCTTCACCTGGTCTTTTCTTGTGCCGTCGTTCGTCGAGGTGCCCGTCACGAACACGTCGTAGACCGTGCCGTTGGCGACCGAAAACGCCGGGGTCACATTCAACGTCCACACGCGGCTCGCGCCGCCGGCGAGTCCCGCGATGGTGTACCCGGCGCCCGTGACCGCGGCGGTCCGGTCGGTGGCCGTCTCATCCAGATACTGGACGGTGAAGTTCGAGCCGCTGGCGGTTCCGGTGACGACGACGTTGTCGTTCGCAGCGCCATCGTTCTGGATCTGGACGTGGTAAGACGCGGTCGACCCGCCCGGCACCCCCTGCGATTTCACCTGCGTGGTCGCGGTCGTCTCGTACGTGCCGTCCGTCAAGTAGTCCAATCCTGTCTCCGCCGAGCGCTTGATCATCAGGTCGACGCGTGGTTCAAGGGGCGTGGCGGGCGAGCCGCCGGGGACGGCGCCGGCCGAGTAGTTGCCCCTCGTGTCGCGCGTGAAGATCTTGTAGTGATACACCGTGCCGTTGGTGAGACCCGCACTGGTACAACCGGCGGCGGGGGCCGTGACTACACACGCCACCGTCGACGAGCCGATGGTGTTCCCGACCGTGTAGGTTGCACCCTCGACCGGGGCGTCGCCCACGGCGCCGCCCGCACGGCGCAGCACGATGATGGTGCCCAGGTCGCCATCCCCCGGGTTGGTCCAGCCGAGCGTCACCTGGGCATTGCCCGCCGTAGCGGTGGAGGCGGTGACGTTGCCCGGCGACAGGTTGTCGATCGTCACCGTCGCGCCGGCCGCATCCGACCCCGCCTTCTGGTTGGTGCCGGTCCAGTCGCTGACGCGCGCGGTGACCGTGTAGGAAGAGCCCGGCGGCACCGGCATGGCGGCGTGGCTCTTCGGCGTGACGCGGATCCTGTACTGCGTCGGTGTCGTCGTGGCGGTCAGCCCGGTGAGGCTGATCGAAGGCGTATCGCTCGCGGGATTGGCCACCGAACCGTATACGACCGTGCCCGCGTCGTTGGTGATCTCCACCAGCGAGAGGCCGCCCGAGGAACCGGCGGCCAGCGCCACCGTCACGGCATTGATCACGTCGGTGCCGCCGCTGGTCTGGAATGTGAACGCGTCCGCCATCGTCGCCACGTCGCCGGGTGCGAGCGTCGTGCTGCCCGGATCGCTGCCGTTGCCCAGAGTCGTGGTCTCCGGCGCCGGCTTGATCGGGACGGCGGCGATGGCCCATTTCTTACTTTCATTCATTGACCAGGACATCGTGACGGACGCGGCTCCCGGCTCGGTGCTGGCGCCGCCGCGCAGGCCCGACACCCCCGTGTTCCAGACCTGCGTCTGGCCCGCTCCGACCGAGATGCTCGAAACCTCCCTGGCCGCCATCGTGTCGAACACCCATTCGCCGGCCGCAGAGCTTACCGGTGCGCTGGGTGTGCTGGAATCGCCGGTTCTCCCCACGAGCGTACCGAGCGGCGTGGTCTGGTGGACTCCGGTAAACGTGGCCGCGCCGATGACGACATCTGCTTCGCCGGAGAGGTTGACCACCACATTGAAAGTTCCGGAGGGCGGAGCGAGGAGATACCAGATCTCCGCGCGGGCTTCGTCGGAGTTGGACGCGAAACCCGCGCGGGTGAGGTTGATACCGTTGTATCGGACCGAAGTCACACTGCGGTCTCTGACGTCCACCCCGACGATGAGGAGGCGATTCGCGCCCGCGCTGGTGGTGTGCGACAGGGTGATGTTGCTGCTCGTGCCGCTGCTCGTCCGGCTGCTCGGGGGGTCCATGGCGATGACGGCAAGCGCCGCACGGGGCAGGCAGCAGGCGACCAGGAGGCTCATGAGCCGGATCAGGTGCCGGATTCGCCCCCGGGTGGGGGTCCATGGCCGGATGGCGGCGCCGGCGGGGGGGATTTCACGCGGAACCGTCAGATAACGATCGGACACGGCGAACCGCCTTCGAGGCCCGCACGAGGGGCTTCATCAGACCGCGGATTTTGCATGAGGACGGGGCGAATCGGATTCCGCGGCACGAACGACTTGGCGTCGGATTTTCGGGTGTTGTATCATACGCCCGCCTCGAGAGAACACCCTTTTCGAAAGGACGACGATGGACGTCAAGAGCCTCCGGAAGATGACCGTCGCCGAGTTGCGCGAGGAAGCGAAGAAGCTCGGCGACGCCAAGGGGATCGCCTCGATGAAGAAGGAGGAACTCGTGCAGCTGCTCGCCGGTGGCGATTCCTCTGCGGCTCGCCCCGGCCGGGGTGAGAAGGTCGTCGGTCTCGGCCTCGCCGCGCTCAAGCAGAGGGTGCGGGAACTCAAGGCCAAGCGGACGCACGCCAGCGGCCACGGGCAGAAGGCGAAGGTCACCGAGTACAACGAGCAGATCCGCCGCTACCGCCGCATGCTTCGTCGCGCCGCCCGCAGGCAGCGCAAACCGTCCTGATTCTGATTTCGCATTCTACGGCAACTTCCATAGCCGGCGCGCTCACCTTGTGACCGCTCCACCCGAAAGGCCCCGATGCAACGGACCCCAGACTCCACGACGTCGCCGAAGGCTCTGCGCACCACGTTCAACCGCGCGCTGGAGGACATCCGCATGTCCCCGATCGTATCGATCAGCGAAGAGGCTCGCGTGCGCGCCGTGGAGTATGAGAAGACCGGAGAGCGGTTCGTATTCTTCCAGCGCGGTGAGATCGATTTTCCCACGCCGAAGTTCATCGTGGACGCCGCCAAACGCGGCCTCGACGAGGGGCTCACCAAGTATCCGAAGTCGGGCGGGGAGGCCTTCTTCCGCGAAGCGGCCGTGAAGCGGTTGCGGGTGGATCACGGCGTCGCGGACGTCGACCCGTCGCACATCGTCGCCACCTACGGCGGCCAGGAGGGGCTGGAGCTGTCCTTCAAGCTGTTCAAGTCGGGCGCGGGTTTTTCTCCCACGTGGAGCTGCGCGCTCGAGAACTTCGTTCCCTTCGCGCAGATCGATTTCGCCGAAGTTCCGTTGAACCGGGACTTTTCGGTGGACTTCGATCGCGTCGAGAACGCGGTGCGCGACCGTGATTTCTTCTACCTCAACAATCCGCAGAACCCCACCGGGAAGGTATTCTCGGCGCAGGAACTCGAACGCATCGTCGAGATCTGCACGCGCCACGGCGCGTTCGTCATCGCCGACGAGGCGTACGAGAAGATCGTCTATGACGGCCACTCGCACTACTCGCTCTCGAGGTTAGCTCAGGAGAACATCATCACGGTGTTCACGATGTCCAAGGCGTTCTCGATGACGGGATGGCGGCTGGGATACGCGGTGACGCGCAACCCGAAGGTGGCCAAGCTGCTCCGCCTCGGCAACTACACGCAGACCGCGGGGGTGACCACGTTCCTGCAGTACGCCGCGGCGGAGGCGCTGAACAACGTGGCGGAGAGCAGGGCGGCGATCGACACCATGGTGGAGGAGTTCCAGCGCAGGCGCGACGCGCTCTACGAGGGCCTCAGGGACATCCCGGGGATCACGGTCGATCGACCCGCGGGAGCATTCTACATGTTCCCCGATTTCTCCGAGATCATCCCGAAGGAACTCACCGGTGAAGCACGCAATCACCACATCTATGATCTGCTCATGGAGAACGGAATCGCGACGGTGTACGGGTCGTGCTTCGGCCGTCACTTCACCGACAACGTCCGCCTGTCGTTCTCGGCCACTCCGGTGCCCGTGATCCATGAGGCGGTCGAGCGGTTCCGGAAGATCTTCGCGTAGCGACCACTACAGATAGAGTGCCAGCGCGCCGTCGCCCGCCGCCTCGAGCATCGTCGCGAGGCCGACGATCGCGTCGACGCGCGCTCCTACGTCTCCCGTGTCGAGATCCAGAAGACGCACCGACGTGCTGCACGCGAAGACGGTGACACCACCCGCGGCGCGCGCAGAGGCGAGGATTTCGGTCGGCGGCGGACCCGCCGAAGACTCGAAGCCGCGAGCGAGCGCCGCTCGCCATGGTGGCGCCGAGGGCGGCGCATCCAACGCGGTTGCGTCGTCCCACGTTCCCGTCACGTAGGACGCCAGCGCGTCGTAGAAGAGGCAGAGGTACGATTTCCTTCCCATGCGCGACGCCGTCGCGACCAGGCTCACCGCCTGATACACGCGGTCGTAGCGGGCGTCGTGCAGGAAAACGATGATCGGCGCGGACATGTCCTGTATTATAGGAGCCCGTGGCAGAGCTTCTCAACCGCTACGGAGCGAATCGAATGCCGAAGAGAGACACGGGGACGATATCGGTCAACATGGCGGTGAGCGTCGACGGGCGCATCAACACCCGGGCGCGGGAGCACTTCGCGCTCGGGAGCGAGCACGACCGGAGGCTCATGGACGAACTCCGCGCACGCGCCGACGCCGTGATCGTCGGGGCGGGAACCGTTCGCCACGACGGCCACCCCGTTGTCATCCGCTACGCCGACCTCCGCGAGCGCCGCGTGTCGAGGGGCCGCCCGCCCCACCCGGTCAACGTGGTTCTGAGCCGCGCGCTCGATCTTCCCGTCCGTTCGACCTTCTTTCAGTCCGAACAGACCGAGCGGATTCTGTTCACGACGCGCCAGGCGCCCGCCTCGCGCGTGGGCCGATTCTCGCGCCTCGCCGACGTGGTGGTGCTGCCGGGACGAACGCTGCGGCCCGCGACGATCGTATCCAGCCTTCGCGCGCGCGGCCTGCGCAATATCCTGCTCGAGGGAGGCGGAGAGATCCACTTCGCCTTCGCGAAGGCAGGGCTCGTGGACCGGCTCTACGTCACGGTGACGCCACGCCTGATCGGCGGTGCCGGGGCTCCGTCGCTCCTGGATGGAAGGGGATTCCTCAAGCGCGACCATCTGCGGCTCGAACTCGAGTCGATGCGGAAGAAGGGCGACGAGGTGTTTCTGCGCTACCGCGTGCTGGGATCCGCCCGCGGTCGCTAGAGTCTGGCGAGTTCTTCGAGCACGGCGCCCGCGTGCCCGGCCACCTTCACGGGACGGAATATCTTCGCGACCTTTCCGTCAGCCGCGATGACGAACGTCGACCGTTCGATTCCCTTGAAGATCTTCCCGTACATCGACTTGTCCTTCATCACCCCGTAGGCCTCGCAGACCTTTCCGTCCGCGTCGCTCAGGAGGGGGAACGGCAGCTCGTACTTCGCCCTGAACTTCGCCTGGGCAGCCACCGAGTCCTTGCTCACGCCGAGCACGACGGCCTTCTGCTTTCGAAAGGCGGCGATTTCATCACGGAAATCGCAGGCTTCCGCCGTTCACCCGGGTGTGTCGGCTCTGGGGTAGAAGAACAGGACCACGGAGCGGCCACGAAAACTCGACAGGGTCACGTCCTTGCCGTCGTCCGCCTTGAGCGTGAAGTCGGGCGCCTTCCTTCCTTCTTCGATCACGGGGTCTTCTTCCCTTTCAGGGATTCGCGGATGCGTTCGAGGAGCGCGTACGGAACCGTGGGCTCTCCGAGGTTGTCGCGCCCGGCGAAACCGTGGAAGTCGGAGCCGCCCGAGATGAGCAGGCCGTGGACCTGTGCGATTCCCAGAAGCCTCGTCACCACCGCCGGCTTGTGGTGGGGGTGGTAGACCTCGATTCCGTCGAGCCCGCGCTCGAGCAACGCCTGGAAACTCTCCTCGTCGTCGATGTAGTAGCCCGGGTGCGCCACGAAGGCCAGCCCGCCCGCGGCGCGAATGGCGGCAACCGCGTCGTCGGGCGCCATCTTGTACTTCTCCACGTACGCCGGGCAGCCCTCGCCGATGAACTTGGCGAACGCGTGTCCGTGATCCGACACGTATCCCGCCTCGAGCAGTGCGGAGGCGATGTGCGGGCGTCCGAGGGCGCCGCCGGCGGCCTTGGCCAGGACCTTCTCGATGTCCAGAACCACGCCCTGGGCGGCGAGCTTCTCGACGATCAGCTCGCCCCGTCGCTTGCGCGTCGCCCGGAATTCCTTGAGCAGCTTCTGGAGGGGTTGGTTCATCCGGTCGACGCCGTAGCCCAGGATGTGGAGATCGCGCCCGCCGTACTCGCAGCTCAACTCGACGCCCGTGAGCACGTCGATGCCTTCGCGGCGGGCGGCGTCCTCCAGTTCCGGGTACCCTTCGAGAGAGTCATGGTCGCACAGGGAGATCGCAGAAATGCCCTTCCACTTGGCGAGGTCGATCAGCATCGACGGCGCGTGGACTCCATCGGAATGGTTGGAGTGCGTGTGCAGATCTATGATCAGGTCTCTCGTCGGCATGGTGGTTCTTTACAGTTTGCGGCCGTGCTGCCATGATCACGGGGAAACCGTGAGGAGGCAATGTGAGCCGCTCGACCAAGAAGGCCTACACGATTCTATTATACGCGTCCAGCGAATCTGATGCGGATGTTCTTTACGCGACGCGCTTCCACTGCCCGGACCCGTTCATCTTCATCCGGACCGCCAGGGGCCGCCGCATCTACGTGATGAGCGACCTCGAGATCGGGCGCGCGCGCAAACAGTCCAACGCACACCGGGTGCTGCCGCTCTCCCGCTACGCCGCACGCGCGATGTCGCGCTCCGGCGGCACGCCGGGTGTCGCAGACATCATCGTGGAGGTGCTGCGCGACCTCGGTATCCGCAGCGTCACGGTTCCGGGCAGCGCGCCCGCGGGCCTGGTCGAAGGCCTGCGCGCGCGCAGGGTGCGAGTTCGCGTGGCCACCGGCCCCCTCTTCCCGGAGCGTGCCATCAAGACCCGACCCGAGGTGACGGCGATCCGGCGCGCGATGCGCGCGACGGAGGCGGGCCTCGCGGCTGGCGTCGAACTCCTCCGCGGGGCCACCATCCGCAAGGGGTGGGTCATGCGTGGCGGCAAACGCCTCACGGCCGAAGAACTGCGCCGCGTCATCAACGCCGAGGTATTCGCGCGCGGCTGCATTCCCCAGCGTACCATCGTCGCGGCCGGCCGGCGCGGCTGCGATCCGCACGACATCGGCGGCGGGCCGATCCGGGCCGGCCAGCCCGTGATCATCGATATCTTCCCACGCTCGGAGTCGACGGGCTACTTCGCCGACATCACCCGCACATTCGTGAAGGGCACCGCGAACGACATGGTCCGCGACATCTACCAGACCGTACTCGCCGGCCAGCGTCTCGGGATGCGGATGATCCGCCATGGCGTGCGCGCCGGGGACATCCACGGCGCCATCCTGGACCTCTTCGAATCGCGGGGGTTCCCCACCGGGGAGGCGAAAGGGCGCATGCAGGGGTTCTTCCACGGGACCGGTCACGGGCTCGGCCTGGAGATCCACGAGCCTCCGCGAATTGCCATGAACGATTCGGTGCTCAAGGCGGGAATGGTGGTGACGGTCGAACCCGGGCTCTACTACCACCCGCTCGGCGGCGTGAGGATCGAAGACACGGTGCTCGTTACGGGCACCGGCATTAGGAATCTCACGCGCTTTCCGAAGTTCCTGGAGATCCCCTGAACGCCCGCCCGGGCTACTGCGCGCTCGCCGGATCGACCCGTGCGGCGCCGCCGTCCACGAAACCGAGCCACAGGCGCACACCGTCGTCCGAATAGACCCTGCGCACGCGTTCCGCCGGGAGCCCGCCGCCCGTGTCGTAGCTCTGCCAGTCTCCGTTGCTCTTCAGACGCCCGAGCCCGCGCTGTGTGCCGGCCCACATCGTGCCGCCCGCTCGGGTGACCGAGTACACCGTGTTGGACGGGAGTCCATTCCGGGTGTCGTGGTAGGTCCAGGTCTTCGCTTCAGGATCGACGACCGCAAGCCCGGCCACGGCGAACGCCACCCAGAACACGTTGTCCTGGCTGTCGTAGTAGATGTCGTTGACGCGGGCTTCGGCCAGCGCCGAGTTGGCGAGCGTGATCTTGATGATCGTGCTGGCTCCCCGTGACACCGTGATGCCGTGCTTCGCCTCCTCGGACTCGGTCATGAACGGTTCGAAACGCGGGCCGTACCAGCGCTCGATGTCCGGGCCCACCGGACGGATCGCGACCGCGGAAACGACGGGGTCGAGAAGATTGGGCGGAATGAAGCTCGTGAAGTTGTTGGTCGCGACATTGTAGATGCTGACCCCGTTGGCGGTCGCAAAGTAGACGCGGCCCTCGGTGGGCGATACCGCGAGATCGGCCACCTTCCCGGCTCGGAGTCCGTTCGCCGTTCCGCGCGAACTCCACGTGTCGGCGGCCATGTCATAGATGGCAATGCCTCCACCCCACGTGGTCACGTAGATCCGGCCGTCGTGCTCTTCCATCCTGCGAGCGTTCCGGCTCGGGAGACCATTGAGTTCGTTCACGATCGCACTCGGCGTTCTCGCATCGATGCTCGGGTAGATCGCCAGACCGGTCTGCGTGGCGATCCACAGCTCTCCCTCGCTCGTGACGAGGAGATCGTAGACGTCGTTGTGCGGGAGGCCCGAGCCGCGCGTGAAGGTGGCCTTGGTGCTGATCTGCGGCGGTTTCGGCGGCGGGGGCGGTATGACACTCTCCTCGCACGCGGTAACCATCGTGAGCGCCGACAGCGTGATCAGGGCAACAACTGGTTTCGAATTCACCTCGAGAACCTCCGAGAATCGTTTTTCGACGCGGCGTTTCCGCTTCCGGACGGCACGGCCCGGTCGCGGTTGCCGCCGCCCCGATCAAGTGCGCTGATTGCGGTGGGGAGAGCCGGAAAACTCGGCCCTGCGGCCGGGCATCCGGGCACAGGCATCATAGGAGTCCGGTGGCGGAAAGTCAACGGGTTCAAGCCCGTTGAGCGGCTTCCCGCCCCGCTCGATTCGCGTCCTAGCCGAGCGCGTCCTTGACGGCCTGGGCGCGGCGGCGCGACAGGCCGGGTACGGTCGCGATCACGTCCACGGGGGCCTTGCGGAGGCGCTCCACGCTCCCGAATTCCGCCAGCAGGCGCCGCTTGAGAACCGGGCCGATGCCGGGAATCGCGTCGAGCTTCGATTCGGCCATGGCCCGGCCTCGCAGCTCGCGGTGATAGGAGACGGCGAAGCGGTGGGCCTCGTCGCGGATGCGCTCCAGGAGGAAGAGCGCGGGTGATGCGCCGTCGAGGAGAATGGCCTCCTCCCGACCC
>CAZPUV010000037.1:0-6677 GCA_964589805.1 uncultured bacterium
GACCCCTGTAGCCCCCCCCGGGGGGCCGTCTTGATCCCCCCCTGCTGTTTCCGATATACTTGACGCCAAAACCACCCGGCGCGCCGACGATCCGGCGCGCCGACTCTGTCCGTTGCAGTACGACGGAGGGCCCGAACCTTCGAGGTGACTGTAATGAGCGCTCAGCGCATCTGCAGCGTCGCGATTGCGGCGCTGTTCGTGTTCCCGGCGGCCTCGCGTGCCGCCAATATCGCGGCCGGCTACGACATTCTTACCACGCTCGACGCGTACCAGGATTTCTCGTCCACTCCGATCCCGGCGGACTTCTTCGCACCGGGGTCCGACCCGTTCGTGGGCGTGGTCGTGCTGGGAGGAGAGCCTGTCATTCTCTTTCCGCCGTGCGGGACGCTTCCCATGGGCCCCACCGACACGGTCATCGAGCGCAAGTCCGATGCGATCCTGCCGAATCCGGGTGACGCGGACGTGGTTCCCATCGAGATTCTCCAGTTGAATCTCGTGAGCATCAATCCCATCACCGTGACGTACAACGGGGGAACGAACCCGGAGCAATGGCACGTCCGCGTGACGGTTTCGTCGATTCAACCGTCACTGGGATCCATGACCATAACTCTGGATCATTCCGGCGGCGGGACCTTCGATTCGCAGCTTCGCGTGTACCCGCGCTTCGTCTTTACGCGACTTTCGGACCATGCGGTGCGCGTGCTGGACGACGGGATGATCGTCAACAACTACTCCGCGACGGGCTCATCGTGGTCCCACTCGGCGGCGCCGATGGGCTGCATGTCGTGCAACGCCACGAACTTCTTCCCCGGCGTCTTCTACAGCACCGCGTTCGCGCCCTGGCACTGTACCGCGCCGAACGCATCCCAGACGTTCCAGCCCGCGTGCCCGACGGGACCGGTGGCCACGGAGAACGCCACGTGGGGCACTGTGAAGGCACTCTATCGCTGATCGTTCTTGCGCGAATCCACGAGAGGCGAAGGCGCCGGCGAAGTTCTGCCGGTGCCTTCGCTCTTTTCAGGAACGAACGGAGATGTTCAACCCGGGAAGGTGCGACTCGATGTGCGTGAGGAGTGCGTAGATCATCACGATGACGCCGCTCATCTCGAGGGACTCCTCGAACGCGGTGGCCACATGACCGGCCAGCGACTCTTCTGATCCGGAGTGAACCGCGATGACCCCGGCCAGCATCTCCATTCCCACGGCTCCCCCGACGTAGAGTGCCGCGGCCACGACAAGACGCAGGCGGGTCGCGGAGGGAAGGCGCAGGAGGAAACGCAACGAAAGCAGTCCGAGCACCAGGACCAGTACCCCGTACGGGATCACCCACGCGTAATGAAACACGCCCTCCGCTTCGTGCTCCGTGGCGAACGGCCGGTTGAGCTTCTCGTGGAAGGACAGCGATTCGTCCACGGCGAGGAACAGGAAGATGAGCGCGAGCGCGATCCACCAACGGTGATCGCGGTTTCCCGCCTGCTTCGTCCCGCGCCCCACCACCGCCAGCAGCGCGGACCCCATCAGGAGCAGGACCGAGGAAAACCACGTGGGCACGTTGCGCTCCCGGCTCATGTCGAAGAGCGGGACGAGCCCGTGCACATGGTTGTGGCCGAGGGCGAACGAGAAGAAGAGCCCGGTGGCGTTGGCCAGCACCAGCCCGCCGGCGACGAGCGCCAGGACCAGGACGACGCGCCGGGGGTTCAGGGAGAGATTCACAGCCTCCAGTGTACCAAACTCCCCTGTATGACAACAAGTTACATAATTCACAAATAATACAGGACAGGGGAATCCGAAATAGTTATACTCCACTCAGAAGCCACGGCACCGGAGGGCCGCAATTGCATGACACTGGAAATCCGGCTTCATGGGCGCGGCGGACAGGGTGGGGTCACGTGCGCCAAGATTCTCGCCGCCATATACGCCCGACTCGGAAAAAGCGTTCAGACATTCGGTGATTACGCCGGTGAGCGTTCCGGCGCGCCGGTGCGCGCCTACACGCGCGTCAGCGACGATCCCATTTCGAACCGCAACAAGGTGTACCACCCGGATCACCTCCTGGTCCTGGACCCGACCCTCCTTTCCGATGACGTCGTCGCGGGGCTCGCACCCGGCGGACTTCTCCTGATCAACACCCCGGACCCGCCGGCCGCGTTCGCCGATCGATTCCCGGGGTTCCGTGTGGCCACCGTGGACGCGACGACCATCGCGCGCAAACACGGCATCGGCACGCGCTCGGTCGTGATCGTCAATACCACTATCGTGGGGGCGTACTGCAAGATCGTGGAACTCCCCTACGACGCGCTCGAATTCGCGTACCGCGACCTGCATCTGCACGGGAACCTCCCGGCCGCGAAGGAAGCCCACGACGGCGTGCTCGAGGAACGACTCTCCCCGGGCAAGTCCGGAGCTCCGGCGAGCCGGGCTGCATCGGGCGCGTCTCGCGAGCCGTCTCCAATGCGCGGCTCGGAGGTGCTGCCGGTCACCGAGCACACGCGGGGTCCCGCAACGGGCCTGAAGACCGGGTCGTGGCGGACACAGCTCCCGCGTTACGTCGACAACCTGGCGCCGTGCAACGCCTTCTGCCCGGCCGGAAACGACGTGGTGACATTCGTGCAGACTCTCATGAACGAGGGCGAGGAAGCGGCGGCGAAGGTGCTGGGACGCACGCAGCCGCTCGCATCCGTGTGCGGGCGCGTGTGCCCCGCGCCTTGCATGGTCGGCTGCAGCCGCACGAACTACGACGGCGCGGTCAACATCCGGGCACTCGAACGCTGGATCGGCGACCGCGCACCGCTCGTGCAGAAGAAGGAGCTCCCGCCGAAGGAACAGCGCCGCATCGCCATCATCGGCAGCGGCCCCGCAGGATTGTCGGCTGCGTACGATCTGGCCCGCGGCGGGCACAGCGTCACCATGTTCGAAGGCGAAGAGGAGCTGGGCGGCGTGCTCCGCACCGGCATCCCCACCTATCGCCTGCCGCGCAATGTCCTCGACCGCGAGATCAATGCGATCATGTCGCTCGGTGTCGAGGCACGCACGGGCGAGTTTCTCGACCAGGAGCGCATCCTGGAACTCGACAGGCAATTCGACGCCGTGATTCTCGCCGCCGGTTTCGGCCGGCCCACGAGACTCGACGTGCCCGGCATCGACCTCGAGGGGGTCGAGGACGGGACGCGCTTCCTGCACCGCGTCAACATGGAGGGTGGACAGGCGGTGAGCGGCCACGTGGTCGTCCTCGGAGGCGGCAACACCGCCATGGATTGCGCCCGGAGCGCGCTTCGCTCCGGCGCGACGCACGTCACCGTCGCCTACCGGCGCACACGCGGCGAGATGCCCGCGATTCTGGAAGAGATCGAAGAGAGCGAGCACGAAGGCGTCGTGTTCAGGTTCCAGCGCGCGCCCATCGCCATGCACGGCGACGGGCGCCTCACCGCCATCGAACTCGCCGAAGTGGAAATGGGTCCGCCGGATCCGAGCGGGCGCCGCCGGCCCGTGGTGACCAAACGCACTTCGATGATGGAGTGCGACCACGTTCTTCTCGCCCTCGGGCAGTCGGCGGACATGGGACTCCTGCCGGACGACGCGAACATCGTCGACGGCCGCGTGAAACGGGGGGACACGCCGACCCGCATCTTCGTGGCCGGCGACTACGGCACCGGCGAAGGCACCGTGGCCCACGCCATCGGAGACGGCCGGCGCGCGGCGGGCCGCGCTCTCGCCGCCCTCGGCGAGGACATCACCGTGTTCATCCGGCCGAGCAAGGTGTCCGCCGTGCCGCTCTCGAGCGTCCGGATGGATTATTTCCCGGCGCGGCCCGCGGCCGTCGAGCGGCACGAGCCCGTCGCGACGCGCATCCGCACCTTCCAGGAGACCAATCTCGGCATTCCCGACCCGCGCGAGGCCGAACGCTGCTTCTCGTGCGGGCACTGTACGCGTTGTGACACGTGTCTCGTGTATTGCCCCGAGGGCATCATAGATCGTATCGTGTCGACGAACGGGCGCGACTACGAGGTCAACCTCGACTACTGCAAGGGGTGCGGCATCTGTGTGGCCGAGTGCCCGCGCGGCGCCATGGAGATGTTCCCACAATGAGTTCGCACCTGATCAGCGCCAACCACGCCACCGCCGAGGCCGTGATCCTGGCGGCGCGCGCCAACCGCACGGCCCGCGGATTCTGCAGCGGCGTCTATCCCATTACACCGCAGACCGAGTGCATCGAGCGCCTGTGCGACGAAGAGATCGAGAAGGGCTCCGTCGTGCGTGTGGAGAGTGAGCACAGTGCAATGGGCGTTTGCATCGGTGGCTCGCTCTCCGGCGCGCGCAGTTTCACCGCGTCGTCGTCCAACGGACTCGCGTACATGACCGAGAACGTCTACGCCGCCGCGTTCTTCCGCCTGCCCGTCGTGATGATGGCGGTCAACCGGACCCTCGGCCCCCCCTGGAACATCTGGGTGGACCACGGCGACACGCTCCTCCTGCGCGACGCCGGGTGGATCCAGTTCTACTGCGAGGACAACCAGGAAGTGTTCGACACGACCCTGCTCGCGTTCCGCCTCGCCGAAGACAGCCGCGTGCTGATGCCCGTGCTGGTCTGCCAGGACGCGTTCGTGCTCTCTCACACGATGATGATGACCGATGTTCCCGAACAGGAACAGGTGGACCGGTTTCTTCCCACGCTCGACCTGCCCCATCGCGTCACCGATATTCCACGCGTCGTGGGCGGGCTCGACTTCCCCCACCAGACCGAGATGCACCGCAACCAGCACATCGAGGCCATGAAACAGGTGCCGGGTGTGTACGGCGAGGTGCAGGACGCGTTCGAGAAGGAGTTCGGGCGACGGCCGGCCGACATGATCGTTCCTTACAGAATGGACGACGCCGATCTCGTGATCATGAGCATGGGTACCACCGCGAGCACCGTGCGCGCGGCGGTGGATGCAGCCCGTGCGCGCGGCGTCAAGGCCGGCGCGCTGCGCGTGCGTTTGTACCGCCCGTTGCCCGAAGACGCACTCCGGACCGCGCTCGCTGGAAGGAAGCGCGTGGCCGTGATCGATCGCAACGTATCGCTGGGGCTCGGCGGCGTTCTCTGGAGCGAGATTCGCACCCTCGCCGAACCGCTCGCCGTGGTGCAGAACTACCTCCTGGGGCTCGGGGGCGGCGACATCCGGCCGGAGCACATCGACTGGATCGTGAACGACATCACCGCGCGCGAGACAGCCGGCGAGCCGGTGTTCATGGAGGCGGGTGAGTGATGAAGATCGAACCGATCCTGGGCGGCGTTGCCAACACCGAAGCGGACCGCTGCGAGCCGCTGCTCCGTGCCGGAAACACGAACTGCGGCGGGTGCGGCATGTCGATCACGCTCAACATGATCAGCCGTGCCATCGCCGACCGGCCGGTGCAGGTCGTGATTCCCGCGTGCTGCGGCATCGTGACCGCCGGGGCGTTTCCGACCAGCGCGTACGGCGCGCCCGTGGTGGCATCCACGTTTGCGGGCGCCGCAGCAGTGGCCACCGGGCTCGCGCGCGTCGCGGATGCGAACAACGAGAAGACGCGCGTCATGTGCTTTGCCGGCGACGGCGGAACCTACGACATCGGCATGGCCACCGTGAGCGCCTGCGCCGAGCGCGACGAGGACATCCTCTACGTCTGCTACGACAATGAAATCTACGGCAACACCGGCGGGCAGCGCTCGTCGGCGACCCCCGTGGGCGCGGCGACATCCACCACCCCGACGGGCAAACGCCGCGAGAAGAAGGACATCCTCGGCATCATGGCCGCGCACCGCATTCCGTACGCAGCCTCCGTGTCGCTCGCGCACCCCGACGACATGATGCGCAAGTTCAGGCACGCCCTCGACGCGCGCGGCTTCCGTTTCCTGCACATCCTCTCGCCGTGCCCGACGGGATGGAAATCCGAGCCCGCGGACGGCATCAGGTTGATCCGCCAGGCGGTTGACGCCGGCCTCTACCCCGTGATCGAGATCATCAACGGCACGGAGTACACGATCAACATCGAACCCGTGTTTTCGGTGGAGGCGCTGCGCGCGTTCATCGAGGGACAGGGGCGCTTCGGGAAGTCGAAGATCCAGGTGGAGGACGTCGAGGTCGGGATCCGGCGCAACTGGGAGATCCTGCGCCGGCAGGTCCGGATCCAGGGGGTTTCGTCCCTGGACAGCCCGGTCGACTTCGAAGACTGACGAGGACGTGCTCTAACTTCCGACGTGGCGCGCAGCCTTGATCGCGCGCGCAACGGATTCGCTCTCGTTGACCGAGACCAGCAGTATGCCCGGGTTGGCACGGACGAACACTCGGAATATCTCGTCCGCGAAGGCCCGTCCGATTACGTCCACACCTTCGAAGTCCAGGATGATCGTGCTGAACCGATCGAGCCGGGCGAGGAGACGTTTCGCCTGTGATCGCGAAATCAGGTTCTCCGCCCCCTGCCGCAGCATTCGGACCGGGACGACGGTCTTCGCGAAACCATAGTCCTCGGGATCGGCTGCAAAGTGGTCGAACACCTCCTTCGTGCTGCGAGAACTGCCATTCTCGAGGCCCATGAAGACCGCCGTCCCGCGGTCTGGCTGCTCCACCTCGATTATCCAGTCCTCGGGCTTTTCGGACTTGTGGGAGAAGTAGACGTCACCGGACAGGATCGCGAAGTCGTCCATGATTCTCGACGTG
>CAZPUV010000037.1:6687-13987 GCA_964589805.1 uncultured bacterium
GGGATCCGTGGTCAGCTTGCCCTTGGCCAGCTCAAGAACCGCGTGCCTTTCGTCCTCGAGGTTGCACTCCCGCGTTATCTTGCGGAAAATCCCGGTCCCGTCGTCGATGACGACGATGTTCGTCGCGATTGCGTTGCTCCTTAACTGAACGGCAAGAGTGGTTCCGTCGGAGTGGTCTATCACATTGTTGATCATCTCCGTGCAGCCGTAATGCCACATGTCAATCACGTTGGCCGGCAGTTCCCTCAGCAGCGGCGCGATCTCACGGCGCCAGATCGCGTCCTCCTCCAGACCGCCCAGCTTGAGGCTCACATCGCGCTGACGAAGTGTCTTCAGCGCATATCTCCGGCTTCGAGTCGTGCCGCTTGCGACGAGCGTTCCTTCGTCGATCAGCTCTCCGACGTAGCGAGCAACAGCCTGGCGTGATACGCCGAACTCCGCCGCCGCGTTGCTGATGAGGTCGCCGGGATGCTCGGACACGCTTCGCAGCAGGAAACCCCGGATCTCGCGGCCTCGTTTCGTCCTGCCCTTCGCCATGCTGGACCCTCCGATTAGCAATATTTACACCGATTATTGACAATATATATAATCCGCGGGCCTATATTTTGACAAGCAAAGAAGCCCGCCGGGGCTGCCACGATCCATGTAACTCCATTTAATATCAAGTGACTATATCGATTGGCCCGGGTTCCATTCCGGCCGGGGATTTGCAACCTTTTCACAGCCCCCGGTACCGGTCCGCTAGAATCCGCGTATGACGCCATGCCCGCCCGAAGACTCCCCCGCGTCCGCTCGCAGCCAACGGAGGGGTTACGCGGGCAAGATCGCCATGTTCCTCGCACTGAAGAAGAGCACCGCCGGTGTGCTCGCGATGGTCGTGCTCGTCGGGATGGGCGAGCACATGGCCGAGCGTTTCCTGCCCATCTACCTGCTCGCGCTCGGAAGCGGAGCCGTCGCCATCGGGCTCCTGCAGGCGATGGACAACCTTCTCTCCGCGCTCTACTCGTTCCCCGGCGGTTATCTCTCCGACCGCTTCGGTACGCGCGTGTCGCTTCTGTTCTTCAATGCAGTCGCGATGATCGGGTTTGCGCTGGTGGTGCTGGTCCCCGCGTGGCAGGCCGTGCTCGTCGGCGCGGTGCTGTTCATCTCGTGGTCGGCGATTTCGCTTCCCGCCACCATCAGTCTTCTCTACGACGTCCTCCCCCGCGAGAAGCGCACCATGGGCGTGAGCATGCTCTCGATGGTCCGCCGCATCCCGAAGGCGCTGGGACCGCTGATGGGCGGCATCCTGATCGCCACGTGGGGCGAGCGCGACGGGGTGCGACTCGCGTTCGTGGCGGCGTTCGCCATGGCGGCGGTGGCGCTGGTGCTGCAACGGCGGCTGATCACGGACGACCGCGCGGTTCCACGCGCCGCACCCGCCGGCGATGCGGAAGCCGGCGCCCGACCCGTCGCGGAGAAGGATCCGCGCAAACTCATGCACCTCATGACGCCGGCGATGAAGCGCCTCCTCGTCACCGATATCCTCATCCGGTTCTGCGAGCAGATTCCCTATGCGTTCGTGGTCGTCTGGTGCATGAAGACGATCGCCGAGCCCGTGACGGCGGTGCAGTTCGGCCTGCTCACGACGCTGGAAATGACCGTGGCCATCCTCATATACATCCCCGTGGCGCGATTCGCCGACCGCGGCCACAAGAAGCCGTTCGTCCTCATCACCTTTGTCTTCTTCACGCTCTTTCCGCTGGTGCTCCTCTACAGCCGGACGTTGCCGTGGCTCATCGCGGCATTCGTGCTGCGTGGCTTGAAGGAGTTCGGCGAGCCGACGCGCAAGTCGCTCATCATGGACCTCACCCCGGAGACCAGCAAGGCGGGGATGTTCGGCCTCTACTACCTGATTCGCGATGTCGTGGTCTCCTTCGCGGCCCTGGGCGGGGCATTCCTCTGGCAGGTGAGCCCCGAGGCGAATCTCCTGGCGGCGTTCGGGTTCGGGGTGATCGGGACGGTCGGATTTGCGATTTTCGGGCGGGATACGGCTCGCGATCGAAACGTGAGCGGGCCGGCGTGAATCGCCGGCCCGCTCGCTTCGTACCACGGTCTCGCGCTTGTTGCGCCGACCTATTTCAACAGCACCATCTTCTTCTGTTCCACGACACCCCCCGCGTTCAGGCGGTAGAAGTACACGCCCGACGCGAGCGACGACGCGTTGAAGTCGATCGCGTGCCGCCCCGCGCCGCGCATTTCGTCCACCAGCGATGCCACCAGCCTTCCCGACACGTCGAACACGTCCAGCGTCACGTGCGTCTCCGCCGGAAGGGAGAACGAAATCGTCGTCCGCGGATTGAAGGGGTTGGGGTAGTTCTGGTCGAGCGTCACCTGCGCCGGCGTCCGGGCTTCCTCACCCGCCACGATGATCTCGCGCGAGCCCCGGTTTGCCGCCACGATCTGGCTCTCCGGCCCGGCAACGCTCGTCGAGCCGCGGAAGGTGATGGCGTCGATGTAGACGTCGTCCGCGTCGTTACTCGCGTCGCACATGAACCGGATCTTCGCGTTGGTCGGGAAGTTGTACGACGACCGCTGGATCTTCACCGTGGCCACGTACCAGGTGTTGTTGTTGAAACTCGTCCCGCGCGCGTACGACGCCACCGTCCGCCACGCCGAACCGTCGACCGGCTAGGCGTGCGACATCTGCGGTTTGGGCGCACCGCCCGCACCCCCGGCGCCCTTGATCAGTTCCGGCGCGTTGGCCTTCGCGACGGCCTCCTCGGCCACGATCTTCTTCGCGGCGATCAGCTCGTTCAGGTGGTCTTCGAGCGTCTGCATTCCGAAGCGCCGGCCCGTCTGCATCGACGACATGATCTGCGCCATCTTGTTCTCGCGGATCATGGAGCGGACGGCATCCGTCGCAACCAGAATCTCGAGCGCCGCAACCCGGCCGCCGCCGATCTTCGGAATCAACGTCTGCGAGATGATGCCCTGCAATGTTCCCGCGAGTTGCATGCGCACCAGGGTCTGCTGTTCGTGGGGAAAGACGCTGACCATGCGATCGATCGACTTGATCGCGCTCGTCGTGTGCAACGTTCCCAGAACGAGATGTCCGGTTTCCGCGGCGGTCACCGCGAGGCTGATGGTCTCGAGGTCACGCATCTCGCCCACCAGGATCACGTCGGGATCCTGGCGCAGTGCGCGCCGCAACGCCTGGCTGAAGTCCGGCGTGTCCGCACCGACTTCGCGCTGGTTGATGAAGCACTTCTTGTCCCTGTGAAGGAACTCGATCGGATCTTCCATGGTGAGGATGTGACCGCTCTCGGTGCTGTTGACCAGATCGACCATTGCGGCCAGCGTGGTGGACTTGCCGCTGCCCGTCGGTCCGGTGACCAGCACCAGACCGCGCGGTTTGGAAGCAAGTGTACGGCAGACGTCAGGGAGCCCCAGGTCCTCGAACGTCGGGATCTTCGCGGGGATGTATCGCAGCACGAGCGAGATCGTTCCGCGCTGGCGCATCACGTTGACGCGAAAGCGGGCGAGTCCCGGCATCGAATACGAGCAGTCCATATCCCCCGAGAACTCGAACGACCGCCACTGCTCTTCGTTGAGCAGCGTCTTCGCGACCGCCTCGGTATCCCGGGGTGTCAGAGGCGGTCCCTCGTGCGTCTTGATCTTGCCCGCGATGCGCATGCCGGGGGGCATCCCCACCTTGATGTGCGCGTCGCTCCCGCCGTTCTCGACGAGGGCCTTCAGGAACTCGTGGATGTCCATATCTGTCGTTCTCCCCTTTGATGGCTGAACACGACAGCATATCGGCAAGGTTCGTGCCATGCGGGGCCGCCGGAGGGCTCCAGACCCGGATCAGACCGCGGACCGGACAGGGCAAACGAAGAATAGGGGTTTCCCCTATGACAGATCTTCCCGAAGCCCCGTTCGCCAGGACGAACTACACCGGAAAGAGGGGTTGGACTCCCCCGCGGGGCGAGACGAACGGCGCTACATCAGCTTCTCGAGGAGGAAGCGCTGGATGAGGTAGGCAAATCCGATGCAGGCCGGGAGCGTGAAGACCCAGGCTGCAACGATCTTCCCGGCGACTCCCCAGCGGACGGCGGAGAGCCGGCGGGTGGCACCCACACCCATGATGCTCGACGTGATGACGTGGGTGGTGCTCACCGGGAGTCCGGCGTGGCTCGCCCCCAGGATCACCGCCGTGGCCGCGGTTTCCGCGGCGAAACCGTGGACGGGCTCCAGGCGGAGCATGCGCATGCCGATCGTGCGGATGACCCGCCAGCCGCCCATCGCCGTCCCGAGCCCCATGGCGATGGCGCACACGAACACCACCCACCGGGGCACGTCGATGGTGGGGATGTACCCCCCGCTGAACAGGGACAGCGTGATGATGCCCATCACCTTCTGGGCGTCGTTGGACCCGTGGCTGAAGGCCATGAACGCGCTCGACACGATCTGCAGCTTCCCGAAACGCTTGTTCAGCGTTCCCGGCGAAGTCTGTCCGAAGAAGTTCAGGATGAACTTCATGAAGAGAAACCCGAAGACAAGCCCGATGACCGGCGAAATGAGCAGCGCCGAGAAGATCTTGGTGAGACCGCTCGAGTTGAGAACGCCCCAGCCCGCGTGCGCTCCCGCCGCACCCATCAGGCTTCCGATCAGCGCATGAGACGCGCTCACCGGGAGTCCGAGCACCGTCATCGCGGCGTTCCAGGTGAAGCCAGCGATCAACGCGCTCACCACCACCGCCTCGGTGATCCCGCTGGGATCCACGACTCCTTTGCCGATGGTCTTGGCCACGGCGGTCGAGGCGAGCGCCCCCAGTATGTTCATGGACGCGGCCATAAGCACCGCGGATCGTGGCGACAGGACGCGCGTGGATACAACCGTCGCGATCGCATTGGCGGAGTCGTTCCAGCCGTTGCTGATGTCGAAGAGAATGGCGAGAATGACCGTTACGGCAACGATCTCAAGCATGCTTCAAGATGACGGATTCGATGGTGTTGGCAACGTCTTCACACTTGTCGGTGGCGATCTCCAGGTGCTCCAGGATTTCCTTCCACTTGATGATGAGGATGGGATCTGTCTCCTTCGTGAAGAGATTGGCGATCGCTTCCCGGAAGATGCGGTCGGCTTCGTTCTCCAGGCGGTTGATCTCGATACAGCTGTCCATGGCGGCCGCGTATTTCTTGCGCCGGAGCTCCTGCATGGCGCGGTGGACGACGATGGTATTCTCCTTGAGCGATTTGGCCAGCGCGGTCGCCCCGGGCCTGCCCGCCGTTACCTTGAACAGGGCAACCCGGTCACCCGCCGCCCACAGGAAGTCCAGCACGTCGTCGAGAGAACTCGCCAGCATGTGGATGTCCTCCCGGTCGATCGGGGTGACGAAGGTCTTGCCGAGCTGCTTCATCGTCTCGTGGGTGACGTCGTCATTATCGTGTTCGATATCACGGATGCGCGCGACGTGTTTGTCGATATTCTCGAACGTCTCGAACAGTTCGACCAGGATGGTCGACGCGTCGATGATATTGCGGCCGGCTCTCTCGAACCCCGCGAAAAAGTCGACTTCCTTCGGGAAAAGCCGGATGGCCATTACCGGACCCCCTGGCAGCAATTGTGTAGGTGGAGATTCCCAGACCGGGCCGCATTATAGCGGCCCGGTCCGGGATCGTGCAACGGGCTACTTGAGGAGGACTGCCCTGCGCACAAGTCGATAATCGGAGGTTGTCATGCGGATGAAGTAAACGCCCGAGGCGACGGGCACATCCCGCGCATCACGGCCATTCCAGACCACGCGCTGGGCGCCCGCGGGCCGTGACTCGTCGACCAGCGTCCTCACCAGCGCCCCCGAGACGTCGAAGACGTCGATACGGGTGTGCTGCCGCGACGACAGCGAATAGCGAATCGTCGTCGAGGGGTTGAACGGGTTCGGGTAGGCCGGCAAGAGCTCGGTGCGCGCCAGCGGTGTTTCTCCAACGCCGGTCGGCGTGACATCGACACTGATGGTGTCCGTGACCATCGCGACCGGCGCGTTCCGTCCCTGCGCCACCCACGCGTTGTACAGATCGAGTCCCGCCGTGTTGGTGACGTTCTCGTCGCGCAGGAAGTCGATGTACTCCTTGGAGACCGTCTGATAGTACAGCTTCACTTCCACGAACCGGACTTCGGTGGGCATGACATAAGTGGTCTCGTCCCAGTATTGCCCGTCCGGGTAGGAGTAGGCAACGGGTGGAGACTGGATGGTGGTGAAGTTCGCGTTCGTGAATCCGCGCGGCGGTATGCGATTGTCCGAATACACCGAATCGTTCAGCACGAAGTGGAACGACGGCGTGGCCGGGAGGCCCACGATGGGCGCGAGGCGTTTCGAGATGCCGAGCTTGATCTCGTAGATCTTCGCGTCGGCGTCGTGCGTGAGCACACCGGTGGCGGCATTGTACGCGCCCGATTCGTACACCAGAGCGTTGCCGGCGTCGTAGCCCTTCACGTTGAGCCAGATCCGCCTGCCCTCCGGATAGCCCGACGGCAACTTGTGGGCGGTCTCGTTGGTGATGGTCACCGTGACGGTCGGGTTCGGTCCCACCTGGCCGGCGGCGAGCGCCATCGAGGCGGCCAGCTGGAGCATCGCGGTAGCACGAGCCTTGCCGGCCTGAAGCTGCGCCACGTTGACCTCTCCCGGGAAGAACGTGGGAAGGATGTCGGGAACGAACGTGTTCCCGCCGGTGAGGTCGTGGTGCGGCAGATCCGAGCGCGTGGGCGCACCGGCCTCGTTGCATCCCTTTCCGCTCAGATCCTTCATGTGGCAGTCCTGACAGGTGGAGACGATTCCACCCGGCTTGTTGCCGGCGAACTGGGGCGCGAAGACGCCTCCGTTGGCGTAGTCGCTGTTCTTCCACTCGCTGAAGGTCCGCTCGACGGGGAACATGTTGCGCACGTCCGCGTTCGGGTGCGGCGTATTGAACGCGCTCGGCGCGTAGCGGCCCGGAGCCCCGTCGTAGACGAAGACCGGGTTGCTCACGTCGTGGCACGTTCCGCACAGGTCGGACGACCGGTGGAACGGGGAGGCCACGAACGCGTGGCTCGCCTGCGCGTCCGCATAGGGTCCGCGCTTGACGGGGTCCGCGTCGGTGATGAACTGCCCGTTGGCGTAATCGGGCGGGATGGCCGCGAGCCCGGCCAGAACGGCCTGGTCGCGCTCGGGGCTCACACCCGGCTGGTAGACGCGGTCGACCATGCGATGACAGAAGTCGCACTGCACACCCTGGCGATCCTTGGCATTGACCATGCCGCCCTTTGTATCCATTGACCGCCC
>CAZPUV010000038.1:0-13960 GCA_964589805.1 uncultured bacterium
GTCCGCTTCGCCATTCGTGCGCTGGCTGCCGCGACACTCGCGCTGGCCGTGTCCGCGTTCCCGCAGTCGGGCGACGACATTCCCGCCAAGCAGAAGGAACTCGAGCGCATCCGCAAGGAGATCGAGGCTCACCGCGAGAAGACGAAGAAGCTCCAGTCGCAGGAGCAGCAGACCCTCAAGACGCTCTCCAGCCTGGACAAGGAGATCGATCTCACGAAGAAGTACATCCGGCGCCTGTCCGAGCAGGAGACGGAGCTCGACGAGCGGGTCGGCGACCTGCGGGTCCAGATCGGCGGCCGCGAGATCGTCCTCTCGCAGCAGGAGGAGGCGCTCTCCCGGCGGCTCCGGCAGATGTACAAGCGCGATCCGCAGTACCGGTGGGAAGTTCTACTGGGGGCGCAGAGCATCGATCAGGCCATCACGCGCTACCAGTTCATGAAACTGATCGCGGCGCAGGACGCGCGGCTCATCGGCGAGTTCCGAGACAGCAAGCGGAAACTGGAGGACGAGTCGGCCCGGCTGGGAAGGTCCCTCCAGGAAGTGGCTTCCGTCCGGTCCGCGCGCGAGAACGAGAGCCGGGAGCTCGAAAATGCCAGGAAGAAGCGGCAGACCACGCTGACGCAGATCCGGAACGAGAAGACCCGGCACACGAGCGCTATCAAGGAGCTCGAGAAGGCGCAGGCCGCGATGCAGGCCCTGATCGACGAGATCATCAGCCGCCGCGTGAGCGACAAGGATCTGCCGCCGAGCGGCGAGTTCGCCGCCATGAAAGGAAGGCTGCCCTGGCCGGTCAACGGGCGCGTGATCCGGGGTTTCGGCAAGCATACGCACCCGAAGTACGGGACGGTCACGATGAACAACGGCATCGACATCCAGGCGCCGGGTGGAACGCCGATCATCGCGGTGGCCGCGGGTGTGGTGGAGTTCGTGGACTGGATCGACGCCTTCGGAAAGTGCGTGATCATCAACCACGGCGGCGGGTACTACACGCTGTACGCGCACGTCGCGACGACCATGGTCGCGCAGGGGCAGAAGGTCGCCCGCGGACAGGCGATCGCCGAGGTCGGAGACACCGGTTCGCTCGACGGGTATGTCTGCCACTTCGAGGTGCGCCAGGCGCGCAAGGCGATGAATCCCGCCGAGTGGCTGGGAAGGAAGCCGAATTCGTAGGGATGCGACGAGCCGATTCCGCAAGCGCCGGAATCGACCACACCCGACCGTTGCGCTATACTCCCGCCATGCCACCGAAAACGCAGGAAGATGTCCGGCCCATTCCCCCGATCGACCTCGAACAGCCGCAAGCGTCGGCGTACCTGAATTCGCTCGAGCGCGGGAACATCCCGCCGCTGCTGCTCGCCGGCCCGGAGGGATCCGGGAAGGAACTCGCGGCCATCGATTTCGCACGGCGGTTGCAGTGCGAGAAGCAGGAACCCTGCGCGCTCGACGGGCCGAAGTGCGCGTCGTGCCTGCGCGCGTCGATCCTCGAACATCCCGGCATCCATCTCATCTACCCCACGCCCACGCAGGGCTCCAACGAGGACGAGGACGGTGACGTTACCGATATCGCGAAGATCCTGGAACGAAAGCGTCGCGACATCTTCGACACGGAGACGTTCACGAAGAAGACGTCCATCCGTATCGCGCGCTCCCGTGCGGTGATCCAACGTGCCAACACGAAACCCTTCGACGCGCGCTACCACGTCTTCATCTTCGTCGACGCGCACGCCATGCGCGAGGAGGCGCAGAACGCACTCCTGAAGCTCGTCGAAGAACCTCCCGCGCACGCGGCGATGATCTTCGTCACCCCGAACCCGGACGCGATGCTCTACACCATCCGCTCGCGCTGCCAGAAGGTGCGCTTCTTCCCGCTCAAACGGCCGGTGCTGGAGAGCATTCTCACCGGTTACCTGGGTGCTGACCCTGCGAAGGCCCGCCGCACGGCCGCGCTCGCGCAGGGGTCGATCACGCGAGCCCGGGCGCTCCTCGACGCCGCCGACCTCGCGGACCGCGATGCAGCCCTCGGGCTCATCGCCGGAATCGCGAAGGAGCCGGACTCGTGGTTGTTCAAACAGGCGCTGATCGGCGCGCGCGGCGCCAACCGCGAAAGCGTGGCGCGCGTTCTGGACGAGATGGCCGTGATCCTCCGCGATGCGATGACAGGAAACGCGGAACTCATGGTGAACGGCGATATCACGAACGACATCGAACGCATCGCGGCGGCGTGGGGGCGCGAGGGGATCCCCCGGGCCATCGATCTTGTTCACGAGGCCCGCTCCCAGGTCTTCAACGCCAACGCCAACATCGACGGCGCCCTGGCGGATCTGTTCCTCAAGTTGAAACGGCTGCAATAACCTCGAGGGCCGCGACAAACACGGAGAAAAGAAGCGATGAAACGGACGTCGGTGATCCTGCTGGCGGTGGTTCTGGTGGCGTGCGCAAAGGAGCCGGCGCCCGACCAGGTTGCGGACTCGATCTATTTCAACGGGACCATCATCACGATGAACGATGCGGTGCCGTCTCCGGAAGCGGTGGTGGTGAAACACGGACGCATCGTCGACATGGGCACGTTCGATGCCATGCACGACCTGCACGCCGGAACGCTCACGCGCATGGTGGACCTGCACGGGGGTGCGATGTTCCCCGGTTTCGTGGATGCCACACAGCAAACCCCTATCGAAACCGTGCTCGCCGCGATCACGCCGGAGTCAAAGGCAGGATCCGGCGAGAAGCAACCGGCCATCCAGCTCGGCGAAAGCGGTGACTTCGTGATCCTGGACCGCAACCCGCTGGAAATCGGCGCGGGCGAGCGGGGGGAGATCCGGCTGATGAAGGTCGTGCGGGCCGGGGAGACCGTCTTCCGCCGCCAGCACTGACGGGACCGCGGCGCGGTCACGATGCGGGGGGCTCCGGTGTACCGGACTTAGTGTGGGTGGTGGACCTGCGCACCGCGAGCGAGAAGAGGAGCGACGCGGTCAGCACGGTGACCACGACGCCCAGCGTTATACCCACCGGCATCGTGTACCAGTGCGAGATGAGCATCTTGACGCCGATGAATCCCAGGATGACCGACAGCCCGTAGTGCAGGTACGCGAACGAAACGATCAGTCTTCCGATCACGGAGTAGAGCGACCGCAGACCGAGGATCGCGAATGCATTCGAGGTGTACACAAGAAAGGGGTCGGTCGTGATGGCGAGGATCGCGGGCACCGAATCGACCGCGAACACGATGTCCGTCGTTTCTATGACGAGCAGCACGACGAGCGCCGGTGTGATCAGGAGCTTTCCGTCCCGGCGCATGAGGAACTTGCCCGAGTCGTACGAGTGCGTTCCCATGAAGGGTTTCAGAAACCTGAAGACCGGATTGCGCTCCGGGTGCACCTCGCGATCTTTCGCGAAAGCCATGCGCGCGGCGGTGAAAACGAGAAACGCCCCCAGCACCCAGGTGAGCCACTCGAAACGGTGCAGGAGCGCGACGCCGGCGAGGATGAACGACAGCCGGGTCACCAGCGCGCCGATGATTCCCCAGAAGAGGATGCGGTGCTCGAATTTCCTGGGAACCTTGAAATACCGGAAGACGACGTAGAAGACGAACAGGTTGTCGATGCTCAACGACTGTTCGACCAGATAGCCGGTGAGGAACAGGACCGCCGGGTGTTGCCCGCGCACGTAGTAGATCCCGAGACAGAACAGGAGCGCAAGCGCCACCCACACGCTCACCCACGCGAGCGCGCGGCGCGCGGTCACCGTCTCCGGCCGACGGTGGACAATGCCGAGGTCGATCCACAGCGCGCTTGCCAGAAGGACGTGAAAGACGATCCACTGCCACAGTACCGGCATGAGGAAGAAGACATTACCACTCCGGTTGCGGCCGTGGTAGAGTGATCAGGATGAACACCGATTCCAAGCCGGCGCACAAGCCCCGGCCTCCGCGGCCGGGCCGTTTTCTTGCCCACATCCGGCGCTTCATCGTGCGCGGGACCCTCGCGCTCATCCCGATCGCATTGCCGGTGTTCGCGGTCTATCTGCTGTACGGTTTCATCGACCGTCGGCTCGTCCACCTGGTGGACCAGACGTTCCGCATCAGTTTCCCCGGGATGGGCATCGTACTCCTGCTCGTCATCCTGTATCTGTTCGGTGTGCTCGTGAGCAACTTCATCGGCCGGAGCATCCTCGAAGGGTTGGAAAGCCTGACGGAACGAATTCCGATCGTCAACACCGCCTACCGGATCGGCAAGCAGCTGTCCGGTACGTTGTCGCTGCCGGAGAAGCAGATCTTCCGGCGGCCGATCCTGGTGCCGTACGCGTACGCGGGGATATGGCAGGTTGGTTTCGTTACCGGGTCGGTCACGTCGGAACCGGACGGTCAGACCTATCTCAAGGTGTACGTTCCAACGCCGCCCAACCCGACGTCCGGCTTCGTGTTTTTCATCAAGGAAACGGAAACACGCGATCCAGGCTGGACGGTCGAGGAGGCCATGCAGTGTATCCTGTCCGGTGGCCTGATCGGTGCAACGACCATCAAGTGAAGGGTAGAATAGGAGGTAATGTATGAGCGGGTTGAAGTTGACGTTCATGATCCTGCTGCTCGTGTCCCTGATCATTCTCATGGTGCAGAACTCGCAACCGGTGATCTTCCGGTTCCTGCACTGGAACTACAGCGTTTCCCAGCTGCTGCTGGTTCTCGTCGTCTTCGTCATCGGCTTCCTCACGGGTGTCCTGGCGGCCAAGTGGCCGGCGCGCAAGCCACAGAATGACGCCTGAACGACGGCCGATCGTAAAGCTCCGCACGCCGCGCCTCTTCAAGCGGCATCGGGCCAGCCCCGGCCAGCCTCCGGGCACGCTGGTCTACGACCGCGAACCGCGCGTCGAGAAGGTTTCCGTCCGGATCATCGACTACGGTCCGGACGTCTGCGCGGTTCGCATCCCGAAGACCATCGAAGAGACGTTCCATCTCCGCGACTCGGAGAGCGTATCGTGGATCGATGTCGAAGGCCTGCATGACACCGAACTGATCAAGCGCTTCGGCGCCCATTTCGGACTGCACCCGCTGGTACTCGAGGACATCCTCAACACGCACCAGCGTCCGAAACTCGAGGAATACGACGACTACATCTATCTTGTCGTGCGCATGCTGTCGCCGGGACGGAACAGCGAATCGCTTCACTCCGAGCAGGTGAGCCTGATCGTGGCGAAACGGTTCGTGATCACGTTCCAGGAGATCCCGGGCGACGTCTTTGATCCCCTGCGCCGGCGCATAGACCAGGGGCGCGGGCGGGTGCGGCGCATGGGAACCGACTACCTCGCATACGCGATCATCGATTCCATCGTCGACAACTACTTCCTGCTGCTCGAGAAGATGGCCGGGCGCATCGAAGCGGTCGAGCAGACCATCGCAGAAGCGCCGAAGCCCGGCGACCTCGGCCGCGTGCACGAACTGCGCCGGGAACTCGGGTACATGCGCAGGAGTGTATGGCCGCTCCGTGACGTCGTCATGGCATTCGACCGCACCGAGTCGGAACTGGTCAGCGATGATACCCGCGTGTACATCCGCGATCTGCACGATCACGTCGTGCAGGTGATCGAGTCGATGGAGAACTTCCGCGACGTGCTCGCGAGCATGCAGGACCTGTACGTCTCATCGCTCGGGCAGCGGACCAACGAGGTCATCCGCGTGCTCACCGTGATTTCGACCATATTCGTGCCGCTCACGTTTCTCGCCGGCGTGTACGGGATGAATTTCGACATCCTTCCCGAATTGCACTGGAAGTGGGGCTACGCCGCCTTCTGGCTGTTGAGCATCTCAGTCGTAGCCGGGCTGCTCGGGTTCCTGCGTTCCCGGCGCTGGATCTGACGCCCGCGCGTCCTAGACCTGCTCCTTCTTGAGCTCCTCGATCGCCCCGCGAAACTCCACGGGGTCGGTTACTCTGCGCAGGCGCAGGTTGAGCATCTCGACGAGGACCGAGAACGCCATGGCGAAGTAGATGTAACCCTTGGGAATGTGGAAGTCCAGTCCCTCGCCCACGAGCGACACGCCGATCAGGATGAGGAAGCTCAACGCCAGCATGCGTATGGTCGGGTGACGGTCAACGAAGGTGCTGATCGAACCCGCGAATACCATCATGAAGATGACCGCGATCACCACCGCGGTGACCATGACGCCGATGTCCTTTGCCAGTCCGATGGCCGTGATCACGGAGTCGAGCGAGAACACGAGGTCGAGCAAGACGATCTGGAAGATCACCATCCCGAACGCGGCCCCTGCCCTGGCGGCGCTGCGTTGCTCGTGGTGGCCCTCCAGCTTGTCGTGAATCTCCAGGGTGCTCTTGGCGAGGAGAAAGAGCCCGCCCAGCACGAGGATGATGTCGCGTCCGGAGATCTCATTCGACAGCACCGAAAAAAGGGGACTGGTGAGCTTCATCATCCAGGTGAGCGAGAAGAGCAGGCCCACGCGGGTGAGCATGGCGATCGCCAGGCCGACGAACCGGGCGCGCCCCTGCTGGTGGGCCGGCAACTTGGCCGACAGGATGGCGATGAAGATGATGTTGTCGATGCCGAGGACGATCTCCAGGGCGGTCAGGGTGGCGAGTGCCACCCATATCTGGGGGTCGGCGAGCCATTCCATTGCGTGCTAACTCCTTCGTGCTACTTGCGATCCCGGGTGCGGGGATGGTACATTCTACGGACCCCGGCGCCGGGAAATCCAGAGATTCCGTGAAACCAACCTTCTACCTCACCACCGCGATCGACTACGTCAACGCGCGCCCGCACCTGGGCACCGCGTATGAGAAGATCGGTGCGGACTGTCTCGCCCGCTACAAACGGCTGGCGGGTTTCGACGCGTACTTCCTGATGGGCACCGACGAGCATTCGACGAACGTCGAGCGCGAAGCGCGGAGCCTTGGCAAGGAGCCGCAGGCGTACACCGATGAAATGGCGCCCTTGTTCGAGCGGACATGGAAGACGCTCCATATTTCGCACGACCAGTTCATACGCACCACAGACCCTGCGCACAAGCGCGCAGTCGCGGCGCTGTTCCACAAGATCCATGAGAACGGACACATCTTCGAGGGAATGTACACCGGGCTGTACTGCGAGGGCTGCGAGGAATTCAAGGTGGAGAAGGATCTGGTGGACGGGAAGTGCCCGCGTCATAAATCCGCACCCCGGCACATCGAAGAGAAGAACTACTTCTTCGCGCTCTCGAAGTTCGGCGAGCCGTTGAAGAAGCACATCCTCGCCAACCCGGACTTCATCCGCCCCGAGATCCGCAGGAACGAGATCCTGAACGTGATCGAATCGGGCCTGGAGGACATCAGCGTGTCGCGCGCCGGGAAGACATGGGGTGTGCCGCTCCCGATCGCGCCCGACCAGGTGGTCTACGTGTGGTTCGACGCTCTCATCAACTACATCTCGGCGCTCGGGTACGGTGGCGATGAGGACGCGAGATTCCGGAAGTACTGGCCGTGCGACGTCCACATCATCGGCAAGGACATCACGCGCTTCCACTGTCTCATATGGCCCGCGATGCTCATGGCCGCGGGCGTGGACCTGCCGAAGAGCGTGTTCGGTCACGGCTTCGTGTACAATCGTGGCGAGAAGATGAGCAAGACCATCGGCAACATCGTGGACCCGGTGGATCTGGCGGGGTTCTTCGGCGCGGACGCGCTGCGATACCTGCTGCTCCGGGAGATCGCGTTCGACCGCGATGGCGATTTTACCGTTGAGTTGTTCGTGACGCGTTACAATGCCGAGCTGGCCAACGAGCTGGGAAACCTGTTCTCGCGCACGCTTTCGATGACGAAGCGTTATTTCAACGGTGAAGTGCCGGGATGGACGGACGAGGCCGCGCGCGAGTACGGGCGACTCACGGACGGAGTCGTGGCGGACTACCGGCGGCACATGGATCGGCTCGCGTTCGACCAGGGACTCGCGGCGCTGTGGCGCGCGGTCCAGGGGGCGAACCGTTTCGTCGAGGAGCGGAAGCCATGGGCGCAGGCGAAGGCGGGAGAGTCCGCGGCGCTGGGTGCCACTCTGCGCGCGCTCCTCGAGGTGCTGCGCACGGCATCGATTCTGTGTCAGCCGTTCATGCCGGCGAAGGCGGCAGCGATGCGCGAGCAACTGGCGCTGCCCGCGGACTTCGCGACGATTTCTCTGGAGGAAGCCGGACGGTCCGGCGATGCCGCCTGGCGACAGATCGGCGAACCCGTGGTCCTCTTTCCCCGGCTCGAAGCGCCGGTGCAGTAGATTCTGGAGCAGCAGGTCTCAATGATCGACTCTCACTGTCACTTGAACGCCAGGCACTTCGACGACGACCGCGAGGTGGCGATTGCGCGCGCGGTCTCCGACGGGATCGTTGCGTTCATGAACATCGGCTTCGACCGTGAATCGCTGCGCGACACCATGGCGATGGTCGAGGAGTACCCGTTCATGTTCGGTGCGGCGGGCGTCCACCCGCACGACGCCGCATCACTGAACGAAGAGCTCGAGAACGACGTTCGCAGCGCGCTGGATCACCCCCGCGTCGTCGCGGTGGGCGAGATCGGCCTTGATTTCTACCGGAACCTTGCACCGCGCGAGACGCAGGAGGACGTGTTCCGCCGCATGATCATGCTGGCGCGCGAGAAGAACAAACCCATCGTGATCCACTGCCGCGACGCCTTCGACGAAGTCGTTGCGGCGCTCGCGGCGCAGGGATCGTCGTACCGGGGCATCTTCCACGCCTTCTCGGGGAGTCCCGAGGATGCCCGTCGCGTGTTCGACCTGGGCTTCCACGTCGGGATTGGCGGCGTCGTCACCTACCGCAACGCGCGCCTCGCGGAAACCCTGGAATCGATTCCGATGGAGAAGATCGTGCTGGAGACCGACTCTCCCTATCTCACGCCCCACCCGTGGCGCGGCAAGCGAAACGAGCCCTCGTTCGTCGCCCACGTGGCCCGCACGGTGGCCCGGGTGAAGGGGCTCTCGCTGGCCGAGGTGGACCGGCTCACCACCGAGAACTATCTGGCGGCCATGGGAATCACCGCCGACGCGCTGCCGCGGCCGGTTTACAGGATCGATGAGTCGGTCTATATTCAGGCCGCTTCGGCCGAGCCGGCCGATCTCGATGCGATCCCGGCGGACGCGGCCGTTGAGGTCGTGCTCACCGGCGTCGTCGATCCGCTGGACAACCTCGAGCACACGCTCTCCCTGGCCGCCCGGGCGAAGGAGCGCGGTCTGCGCGTGCGCGCGAATACCTGCGGCATGGCCAACCACGCCGCGGGCCGGAACATGGCGCCCGAATTTGCGGGCAGAATCGACGAGATCGTGCTCGTGTTCTACGGTACGACGGTGGAAGCACACAACCGGCTCCTGCATCCTTCGCTGAGCGCCGAAGAGTGGGAAGCGATGCGCGACTTCGTCCGCTGCTCCGCGGCCGCGGGGATCGACACGGTATGCGAGTTCGTCGCGACACCCGGGTTCGACGCCGAACCCTGCCGCGTGTTCGCGAGGGATCTGGGAGCGCAGTACGACATCCGCATGTATCGATCGTGAGGACCAGAAGATGAAATGCGATCACTCCGACGGAACGATGGTGGGAACGTGCGCCGTGTGCGGGGATCCCGTGTGCAGCGAGTGCTTCTCACCCATGTTCACCACCGTCATCTGCGCCAGCCACGACGGACTGGACGATGAGGGTGAGTGGGAACTGATCGCGATCTACGCCGGAGCCGCCGCGGTGGAGAGCGTACGTTTTCTGCTCGACGACCAGGGGCTGCAATCCCTGGCGGTCGAAAACGAGGAAGGGTTGACGGAACTTCATGTCCCGATCGCCGAGAAGGACGAAACATGGATGGCCCTGGAAGGCGGCGAAGCGGGGGATGACATGACGCGTTGCGAAGAATGCCGCGTCTATTACACCCGCATGATCAGCGAGTGCCCGATCTGCGGGAAGGAGAGCGACGAATGAAGATTCTAATGACCGGCGGAACCGGTTTTGTCGGAACGGCGCTGCGACGCGAACTCAAGCACCTTGGCCACGACGTGCGCCTGCTGGTGCGCCGGGAGAGCGCGAGCAAGATCGACCCCCGCGAGGGTTTCGAAATCGTCACCGGTGACGCGCTCGACACGCACGCGTGCATGCGCGCCGTGGTCGGATGCCAGGCGGTGGTGCATCTCATCGGTATCCGCCGCGAAGACCCGCACGCGGGCATCACGTACGAAGCCATGCACACGGAGTCCGCGTACGGAGTCTTCGACGCGGCGCGCCGCGCCGGTGTGGAGCGCGCGGTCTACCTCAGCGCGCTCGGCGCCCGGCCGGATTCGCCGGCGAAGTACCATCGCACCAAGCACGAGGCGGAGGAGATTCTCAAGAAGACCGGCATGCGCTGGACGATCTTCCGCCCCTCGGTGATCTTCGGCGAGGGTGACGAGTTCCATCCCCTGATGGCGGACCTGGTACACCGCCCGGTAGTACCCGTGATCGACGGCGGCAAGACGTTGATGCAGCCGGTGTCGTTGCGCGACGTCGCAGGGCCGATTGCACGCGCATTGACGATGCCGGAGACGCAGGGGAAGACCTATGAAATCGGCGGACCGGAAAGGATCGCGTTCGTGGATCTCATGAACAAGGTGGCGCGCCACTACGGCGTTTGGCCGAACACCATGTCGGTTTCGTCGCTGTTCGCGAAACCGGTGGTGAAGTTCGCGCAGCGCTTCCGCTCGTTCCCGCTCACACTCGAAGAACTCCACCTGCTTCTGGAGGACAACGTGTGCGACCCCACCGTGTTCACGGATGCGTTCGGTGTGACGCTGGAAACGTACACGGACAAGATCGAGTCGCTGTGTCCGAAGCTCTACGAGCTGGCGGCATAGCCCTCGTCTTCGCGGCGAACCGCGACATCTTCTCTCGAAATCGAGGGCATGCACCTTGACGTGTCACCGGGATCCGGGCTATAATACGCCATGAAAGGCACGTCCCCCTGCCATCAAACCACGGGCGTGACCAGGAGGTTTCTTCTCTCTCCACTGATACCGATCGTTCGTCATCCCCCTGACGACGCGCGCATGATCGCGCGATTCAGACAACGGTAAACCCATTGAAGGACGGACGCTTTCGCCCCAAGAAGCGCTTCGGCCAGAACTTCCTCCAGGACCGCGGCATCGCGGCGCTGATCGTCGATGCCGCCGGGGTCGGCGGCGCCGACACGGTTGTGGAGCTTGGCCCGGGGCATGGCGTCCTGACGAGACTCATCGCCGGGACGGGCGCGCGGCTCGTGGCCGTCGAACTCGACCGCGGCCTCGTCGCGGAGCTGAACGCGGAGTTCGACCTCCGCGTGGGCGAGGGAACGACGGCACGCGCGCGGGTGGAAGTCGTTTCGGGGGATTTCACGAAGTTCTCGCTCGGCGAGCTGCTGGGCGAAAGGGGAATCGAGCGGTGCGTATTGATCGGCAACATTCCATATCACCTCACGCGGAACGTGCTCTTCGACTTCCTGGTCAAGGAAGGCGGGCGTATCGCGCGAGCGGTGATCATGATTCAGCGGGAGGTTGGAGAACGAATCGTTTCGCCGCCCGGGAGCCGGGTCTACGGGATCACGAGCGTGGTTATGCAGAGTCTGTACGACATCCGGGTTGTCACGAAGGTTGCACCCGGCTCGTTTCATCCCCGGCCCCGGGTGGCGTCCATTGTTTTGAGCTTCCAGCCGCTGCAGCGACCGTTTCTCGGCGAGAACGAGGTGGTACCGTTCGTGGCGCTGGTGAAGAATCTTTTCCAGCAGCGGCGAAAAACCATCCACAACACCCTGCGCGCGTTCTACCCGCTGCCGGAGGAGGAAATCGTTCGAATCGCCACGGAGAGCGGCGTGGACCTGAAGCGGCGGCCCGAAACGCTCTCCCGGGAGGAGTTCCGGGCCTTGTCGCGGGGCATAGCGAACGCGAGCGCGTGACGGGGACGGGACAACTAAACCATGCAGTGGATGCGGCACGGAGTCTCGATGGCGGTCGCGGCGGGGTTGCTCGCCGCAGCGACGCCGCGCGCGCACGGCGATCAACCGGGCAACGTGATCGCCGTGCCGGACTCCGTGCGGCTGACACCGCAGTACAAGTTCTCGCCCCTGTACACGAACAAGATCGACGGTAGCGTTTCCTACGTGGGTATGGTGAACAAGTTCAACACAGGCATCGTGACGCCATACGGCCCGACCTTCGATTTCTCGATCTCGAAGGAGGAGAAACACTACCGGCTGCAGGACCGTCGCGAGGCCAACAAGCAGCTCTCGCTCTCGGGGCTGTACGCCATTTCGCCCGGGTTCACGTCCTCGATCGGGGTTTCCGACAGCCGTGTTTTCAACCGCTCGGCGGCGGTGGGCGGATCGTTCCAGGATTTCATCATCAACGACCAGGCCATGAACGCCACCATGAACTACGCGAGGACACACAACGACGTGCGCGTCGACTGGGCGGCGCAGGGCAGCGTGGTGAACGGCGAACGCATCTTCAAGACCGATGAAACGGTCGGTGGCGGGGTGAACGGCGGTCTGGGATACACTCTCTTTGACGGCCGCGTGAAGGTTCAGGCGCGCGGCGCGCTCCGCGAGACGTCCGAGACATCGCGGACCACGCTCCGGGAGTTCGGCGGACTGGGGGCGTCCGAAGACTCCGTGAGCAGCGTGGTCCGCGTTGCCGTCGCGGACTCCATCGACGTGCGTGTCACCTGGGCGAGTTTCAACGGAGACCGTCGCTTCGCCGACCAGGCCCAGGGCGCGCTGGGGGGGCAGCTCGGCGGCGTGGAGAACGTATTCCAGGAGACCGAGATGCGCAACAGCCGGGCCACCGGGATCGCGCTCAACTCCCAGATCTGGAGGGGGTTCGTGATCAAGGTGTCGGCCACGCACGAAGAGCAGCTCTTCGATTACGCCGTTCAGAGGACGCGATTCAGCGAGACGGTGGGCGATGCAGTGTCCGGCTCCATTTCGTACACGATGCCCTGGAGGACCACGTCGGTCGTACAATTCGAGAACCGCGAAACGCTCCGGAACTTCGGGCCCCAGTCGGTGGCGAGCTTCAACGAGACCCGCAAGCGGGCGAGCATCGCGCTGCAGCATTCGTTCAAGCCCACGTTCCGCGTGGACTTCAACGCAACCACCCAGATCAGCCAGTCGTTCTACGTCAAGTACGACGAGAATCCACGCGATCGCGACCAGCTCGACACGAGCGCGAACCTCAAGATTGCGTCGGAGCCGTTCAAGAAGGTTTCGGCCGACATCACGCTCGGGTACACATCCACGCAGTTCATCAACATCGACGCCAGCCAGTCGCGCAGCAACCGGACGCGCGACCTCTACGAACTGCGACCAGGGTACACGTATCGGATCAACGACCGCCTGTCGGTCTCGCAGACCTACGGTCTCCTGATCGAGTTCTCGGACTACGTGTTCACTGCGGAGGACAACTTCCTCGATAGGAACATCACGCTGAACAACGTGGTGACGTACAAGCCCACGCGCAGGTTGATGACGCGCATGGACTACGGCCTGTACGTCCACGACAAGGGGTCGTACCTCCCGGTGGGCCCGAACGGAGAGGAACTGCTGGACGTCGAACGCGAGGATCGCCGCGACCGCATGGTACTGCGCGTGAACTACAACATGACCAAGAACGTGGACGTGTTCGCGGAGAATACGTACAGCCGGTTCCGCGACCGCACCGTGTCCTCGGGGCAGGAAACCCTTTCCACCGACGGGTCGGTGCAGGTGGGGACGAGCGGCGTCTACGACTGGGGAAACAACCGCAAGCTCCGCTTCATGCTGACGCGCGTCAAGCGCTTCAGTCCGTTTGGCTCGGAGTTGGAGAAGGACTACTGGGACATGCGTTCGGAGTTGAATTTCCCGCTGTAGCCATGAGACAGAGAGCAATCATATTCGCCCTGCTGGTCGCGTTCGGCCCCGGCGCCGTGCTGCCCGGGTGCATCTTCAGCACGCGC
>CAZPUV010000039.1:0-11879 GCA_964589805.1 uncultured bacterium
GGGGCGTGTCGACGTCGAGTTTGCCCCAGGTGATCTTCTCGTTGGGAACGGCGCCGGAGTACGAGCCGTAGCTGGTGGTCGAATCGCTGATCTGGCAGAAGTAGCCCCACATGCGGACCTCGCGCCGGAGATCCTGATGGATCATCGGGACCACACAGATCGGGAAATCGCCCGCGAAGCCGCCGCCGATCTGGAAGAAACCGATCGATGACTTCGCGGCCGTCGACTGGTACCAGGCGGCGAGTTCCATCATGTACTCGATGCCGGAACGCATGGTGGTTGGCTTGACGTCACCGCGGATGGACGCCGCCGCAAACATGTTGCCCAGCGTCGAGTCCTCCCAGCCCGGAACCACCAGGGGCAGGTTCTTCTCCGCGGCCGCGACGACCCACGAGTCGTTCGGGTCGATCTGATAGTGCTTCTTCAGGGCGCCTGAGCGGATCACACGCCAGATGAACTCGTGCGGGAAGAAACGCTCGCCGTTCTTGTCGGCGCGCCGCCACTCGTCGAGCACGACGGATTCCAGGCGGCGCATGGCTTCGTTTTCGGGGATGCACGTGTCCGTGACCCGGTTCAGGTGCCGGTCCAGTAGCGCTTTTTCGTCCTGCGGGGTCAGGTCCCTGTACGAAGGAATCCGTTCGTAGAAGTCGTGCGCAATCAGGTTGTAGATGTCTTCTTCGAGATTCGCGCCTGTGCACGAAATGGCGTGAACCTTGTCCTGCCGGATCATCTCCGCGAAAGACAGCCCGAGTTCCGCCGTGCTCATGGCGCCGGCGAGCGTCACCATCATCTTGCCGCCGCCGTCGAGGTGTTTCTTGTAGCCGTCGGCCGCGTCGATCAGCGTGGCCGAGTTGAAGTGGCGAAAGTGGTGGCGAAGAAATGCGGAGACGCCTGTCTTCGACGAGACGGATGGCATTCCCGTTTGGACGTCGGGCCCGGATTTCATGGGGCGGATACTACCACGCGGGTCCGCCGTTGCCAAGCCCCCGGGGCGCGACAGACGTCATGCCGTCTGTCCCGCCAGCCATTGCGCGGCCTGGGTAGAACTCCGAAACACTCTGGTCTCGAACGGCATCGACTGGGCGCTCATTTCGAACAACGTTGAGAGCCCGAAGTCCGGGCTGCCCGACACGAGAATCGCAACGCGGTAACCCGTGCCGCGGTCTGACTGCCGGCCGCGGATCATTGCGAGCAGGTCCGGGATCTGTTGCGTGTACAGACCGATGGTGGCGTGACGGAGGTCCCACATGGCGTTGATGCCGGGACGGAACAGAGGGTGGGCGAACATCGAGTCATAGGCCTGCGCGACGTCTTCGAAGACGATCGTGCCGCTGCACTGAAACGTGACCAGTGCAGCCTCCGGATCGACGTGGGTGGTAACGGGCATCTGTCTTCCTTCCCGCCGGGGAGGAGTCGATCGTAGCCTATCCGCGCCCCGTTTGTCACGCGCGTTGGTGCCGGCCGTCGCTACTTCTTCACCCGCCCCAGGGTGAATGCGAAGCGCCCGGGACCGGTGAAGAACAGCGCCAGGTAGATCGTGAACAGTTCGAGCGCGTGCGACGCCCCGGAGAGGCCCGAGGCCGGGTTTTCGGCCGGGAGGTTGATGTGACGCATCGCCGCGACGAACATCGTGAAGGCGAGGAGCAGTGTGGCCGTCCGGAACAGGGGGCCGAGCACGAGCAGGATCGAGCACACGAACTCCGCAAAGGAGGCCATGAAGCCCCAGAAGACCGGTGCGAAGTCGATGCCGAGGTTCGTCATCGCTCCGCCGATCGCTTCCCACCTCTCGGGCCCGCCCGAGATCTTGCCGTAGCCGTGGAAGGTGAGCATCAGGACGCCGATGCCGACGCGGATCAGGAGCAGTCCGAAGTCCTTCGATATGCCTTCACTCGACGTGATCTTTCCAAGCATGGACAACCTCCGTCAGAGCCAGTATCTCCGAATCCACCGCGCGGTCGCGTCGATGGGAACATTCAGCGCGAACTCGATCATATAGTCGATGCGGTGTACCGCGTCCATCGGAACCGAGGTGCCGGCGGGAAACACGGGCGCGATCCGGTGGTAACGGCGCCCGAGAATCTGCCGGCACTGGTAGTCCGCGATGCCGGAGACCCCGTCGAGCATGAGGCTCACGAGCGGTTTGGCCCAGCGCGCATAGCCCCAGTCGAGGGTCCTGCCCCGGATGTAGACTCTCGAGGTGCCGGTCCCCAGCGAGAGCAGCGAGACATCCGTGAGCCCGGGGCGCCGTCCCGAGCGCCGGTCCTGCGTCTGCGCCAGCGCACACATCGCGGGGTTGTTGGCGTACACCCCTCCGTCGATGTATCCATCGACGGACGGGAAGTAGGTCGGCGCGGCGCTCGTGTACAGCGCCACCTTGCGCGCCAGCATCTTCGCGTCGCTGTCACGCCCTCCGTAGTTGTGGAAGATCTTCGGCTTCCAGGAGCGCTCCTGCGGCGTGACCGGCTCCTCGGGATCGTCGCCGCTGTCGAGGTCGAACGCGGTGACGAGCACGCGGCGCTCGAGGTCGCCGAGTGTGGTGTCACCGAACAGGCGCCTGAGTTCGCGCGCGAGGTTCTTCGTGTCGTACTCCGCACCGGCGACACGCCCCAGGTCGAGGACGTCGTCGACCCACGAGTCGTCGAAGATCTCCTTTCCCTTGTCGACGTAGAGATCACGGATGGTTGCGAGGTCCATGCGCGCCGCGAGTGCGAGCGCCAGGATGCCGCCGGTCGACGTGCCCGCCAGAAGTTGCACGCGGTCGAGCCAGCCGCGGAGGCTCGGGAGCGCCGAGAGGCGCTGGAGCAGGATCACGGTGACAAGGCCGCGGATGCCGCCACCGTCCAGCGAAAGGACGCGGCAGGTTGCCATGGCTCGCAGGATAGCAGCAGCCATCGTCGCGCACGAAGTGCGATCTCGGAAGGGAGTCCATCGGACAGGTCGTTCCCGTCCCGGGCAGAGCGCGTCAGCGGGAGAACCAGTCGGCGTAGAGTTCCGGGCGGCGGTCGCGGAGGAACAGGGTGCGCGCGTGCGAGCGCTCGATTTCCGAGAAGTCGGCGTCGCAGACCAGGACCTCGTCGGTTCCCTGTCCGGCGCGCGCGATCACGCGCCCCGCCGGATCACACACGAACGATTCGCCCGAGAAGTCGAGCTTCGGTTCCCGGCCCACGCGGTTGACGAGTGCGGTGAAGTAGCCGTTCTGGAAGGCCGCCACGCGCATCTCCGCCTCGTAGAGCCCCTCCGGCCACTCGCCCACCGCGCCGGCCTGCGGCACGAAGACGACCTCGGCACCGCGCAGCGCCAGTGCCCGCATGTACTCGGGGTAGTGCCGGTCGTAGCAGATTGCAACCCCGACGCGTCCGTGCTTCGTGCCGTAGACCGGGGCACCGGTGTCGCCCGGCGTGTAGTAGCCCTGTTCGTGGAAGCACGCGTAGTCGGTGATGTGCACCATGCGCGTGATGCCGAGCAGGCGTCCGTCCGCGTCGATCACGGGAGAGGAATCGAACGCGCGGTCACCCACGCGCTCGTAGAGATTGAGCACGACGACCACGCCGAGCCGGCGCGCCGCGGCCGCGAACGCGTCCGTGACGGGACCGGGGATGGTCTCCGCCAGCGAGAGCACGTCGCCGCGTGCGGGATCCTGGGGGTGGAAGGGTTCGAAGGCCAGTTCCGCGAAGCCCACCATGCGCGCGCCGCCGGCGGCCGCGCGCTCGAGCGCCGCGAGGCCGCGTCGGACGTTGTCACCGCGGTCGGCCGTCGCGCGTTGCTGGACGAGGGCGATGCGAACGGTGCGCGACATCTCGCAGGGCGGAACGCGTCCGGCTAGCGGACCACCGGGCGGTCCGGAGCCCGCCGGGCGCCGAACATGATGCCGAAAAGAATGCGCACGTCGGGAATATCACCCACGCCGAAGCGGACTTCCGCGTTGTACACGTTCTTCCGTCCCATCGCGAAGCGCGCGCCACCAACCAGCGACAGGCCGATTTCGGTGTCGTTCGCGATGTTGTCGAAGTCCCAGTAGGACAGCGTGGGACCGGCGCCTCCATACAGGCTGGCGTCGCTGTTGGGCAGACCGAGCAACATGAGGAAATCCAGATTGACGCAGACCGTCGTGATGCTGTCTCCGAAGCCGAAGTCCGCGCTCGGTGCCAGACTGAACGCCTTCAGTTTCTTGCCCGACAGTTCGCCCTGGATGCCCGCAACGAACTGGTCGGGATCGATGCCGAAGCCAGCGCGAAGTCCGAACCCCGAGGCGGAAGCGGTTCCTGCGAGCAGGCAGAACGAGCAGATCATTGCCGTTATGAATGCACCGAATCTCATAGACACTCCTTTGTTCATTCGGTTATACCGTCGCCGCTTCGGCGAACTCGCGCACGATTTCGTAGAGCGTCGTGCGCTGCGCCGGCGCGAATCCGGCGTCTCGGATGAGCGCCACAATTTCATCGACTGTCGTTCGGTTGTAGAATCCCGCTTCCTGCATGACATTCTCGTCGAAGATCGTGCCTCCGAAGTCGTCGCCTCCAAACTGGAGCGCCACGACGCCGGTCTTCTTCCCCTCCGAGAACCACGACGCCTGCACGTGGACGAAGTTGTCCAGAAAGATCCGCGCCACGGCGATGATGCGCAGGTAGCGGTTCGGACCCGCCTCGGTCTGCACTTTTCGCGCGAGCGGGTTCTGGTCGCGCTTGTAGCTCCAGGGCACGAATGCCGTGAAGCCTTTCGTCTCGTCCTGCAGCGAGCGCACCACGTCCAGGTGTTCGATGACGTCCTCGTCGGTCTCCACGTGGCCGTACATCATCGTGGCCGTGGAACGCATGCCGCCCCGGTGCGCCGCGCGGTGTACGTCCACCCAGTCCCTGGTGGTCGCCTTGGGCCACAGCCGGGAGATCTCGGGCTTGACGCGGTCGGAAAGTATCTCCGCGCCGCCGCCCGGAATGGAACGCAACCCCGCTTCGTACAGCCGCGCGATCACGTCGTCGAGCGACAGTCCCGACACTTCCACCATTTTCATGACTTCGGGCGCGGAGTAGAAGTGCGGGTGGATGTCCGGGAAGCGCCGGCGCGTCTCGCGCACGAGGTCGGTGTAGTACTCGAACGGGATCGCGGCGTTCAGTCCGCCCTGGAGCAGCACCGTCGTGCAGCCCATCTCGCGGGCACGCGCGAACTGCTCCATCATCTGTTCGATCGTGTAGGTGTACTCGCCCTGCTGACCCGGGGTGCGGTAGAACGCGCAGAACGTGCAGAAGGCGTCGCACAGGTTGGTGTAGTTGAGATTCGTGTCCACCACGAACGTTACGCGCCGCTCGGGGTTGTGACGCCAGCGCCACGCCATCGCGAGCGGCGCAAGTTCGAGCAACGGCGCGTCGCGGAGCAGGTAGAGCCCTTCTTCGCGGGCAATCCGCTCGCCCGAGGCGACTTTCTCACGGATACGGTCCAGCATGAGCCGAGTCTAGCACAGGGGTCGCGCGGCGAAAAGCGGCGGTATACCCCCTACCCTCCCATCATGATCTGCTGCGCCCGGACGAGGGCGGACTCCAGGGTCGACGTCATGTTCTCTTCACCCAGGCGTCCCACGAGTCCCGACTGCTTGAGCACGTCTACCACGCGAATATGCACGCCGGACAGAATCAACGCGGTGCCGTCTCGCCGTGCCTTGTCGAAAACGTCTTCGAGCGCGTGGAGACCCGTTGCGTCAATTGTAAGAACGTGGCGCATGCGCAGTATGAGAACGCGGGGTTTCTTGTCCACGCGATTGAGCGTGCTCTTGAACTTGTCCGCAGCGCCGAAGAAGAACGGTCCGTATATCTCGAACAGTGCTACTCCCTCGGGGAGCTTGCGATCGCCGGCACTCCCCGCGTCCTCGTCTTCCTCCTCGGACACGATGTCTTCGACGTAAGCGGTCTGCGTCACGTCGGCCATGCGGCGCATGAACAGGAACGACGCCAGCACCACGCCGACCTGAATGGCGACGGTGAGATCGACGAGTACCGTGAGCAGAAACGTGATGGTCATCACCAGCGTGTCGCTGCGGGTACTGCGGAAGATCTTGGCCACGAGGCGCCACTCGCTCATGCGATACGAGATCACGACCAGGAATCCGGCGAGCGTGGCCATGGGAACAAACGCGGCCCACTTGCCGAAGATCATCATGATCAGAAGCAGTACGACGGCGTGGATGATGCCGGCGACGGGCGTGCGCGCACCGCTCTTCACGTTGGTCGCCGTGCGCGCTATCGCACCCGTGCAGGGAATACCCCCAAATACGGGCGAGGCGATGTTCGCCACTCCCTGCGCCACGAGTTCGGTGTTGGAGCGATGGCGTCGCCCCGTCATGCCATCGGCAACGACCGCGGAAAGCAGCGACTCGATGCCCGCGAGCAACGCGATCGACACGGCAGCCGGAAAGACGCTGCGAATGGTGTCGAAGTCGACAGCGGGCAGGCGCGGCACCGGAAGATGGTTGGGAACCTCGCCGAAACGGCTGCCGATGGTCTCGACCGGAATCCCCAGCAGGTGTACAACCGCGGTGGTAACGAGAATCGCGACCATGGGGCCCGGTACGCGCGGCGTCACCCGCTGCCAGTGGAGCACGATCAGCATCGTGGCAACCGCAACGCCGACGGCGGCGAGGTTGACGCTCGCCCATGCCGCGGCATACGCGCCCCACTTGTGGACAAATTCCGCCGGCACGCTTGCCATCTCCAGGCCGAAGAAATCACGAAGCTGTGAAGAGAAAATGATGAGTGCAATTCCGGCGGTGAAACCAACCGTCACTGGATAGGGGATGAACTTGATGACGGTGCCAAGGCGTGCGATCCCCATCACGATGAGAAGCGCGCCCGCTATGAGCGTAGCCGCCGCCAGGCCGTCGTAGCCGTGCCTGGCCACGACCCCGTATACGATCACCACGAATGCGCCGGTCGGGCCGCCAATCTGTACCCGGCTGCCGCCGAGCGCGGAAATGATGAGTCCGCCGACGATGGCGGTGAACAGCCCCTGTTCGGGTTTGACACCCGATGCGATCGCGAACGCCAGCGCCAGCGGCAGGGCGAGAATACCGACCACGAGCCCCGCGCCCAGATCGTGCGCGAACAGTCTTCGTGTGTATCCCTCGCGCAGGACGGTGATGAACTTGGGCTCTAGTCTCGATTCAGGCATGGAAATGGATGGCCCGGCGGCGAAGGCGGGGATGAATTCACGGATTGCCGTCGAACGGATCGTCGACGTCGGCGGGTTCCCAGAGTTCGATCTTGCGTCCCTCGGGATCGATGATCCAGCCGAACTTCCCGAACGGGTACTCCTCGACCTTGTCGATCACGTGGACCCCGGCACGACGGAGCGCCTTCAAGAGTGCGTTCAGGTCCGCCACGCGGAAATTGAACATGTAGGGCTGCTCGCTGGGTTCGAAGTAGTCCGTGCTTCGCTTGAACGGGCTGAACACGGTGTAGCCGATTCGCCGGCTCCGGCTCTTCTCTCGCCACGTGAACGACCACCCGCCCGAGGAGTCGATCTCGATCCCGAGGTGCCTGCGGTACCAGTCCATGAGCGCCCCGGGGTCCTCGCTCTTGAAGAAGATGCCGCCGATGCCGGTGACGCGTTTGAGCGGCGTCACATTGGCCCGCGGTTTCCCCGCCGGCTTGCGCGTTGCGCGCTTCTTTCCCGGCGCCGCGGCACGCTTTCGTTTCGCCGCAAGGCCGGATTTCACGCGTTTCGCCGCCATCACGACCGCGACGCGGCGGCTTCCGCTTCGCGGACCGCGGCGTCCAGCTGGCGGAACCTGTCCATCGCCTGTTGTTCCGCCTCCGTCGAGCGAAAGCGGAATCCCTGCAGGTACTCCCGCATCTCTTCAATGGTCATGTTGAGGTCGCCGGCGCGCGGGGCGACCACCCGCTCGAAGTGCTCCCACCCCTCCGCGATCGAGCGGTCCAGCATCTCGACGAGCCGTGCCTTTTCTTCGCCGGGCAGGTCCCTGCGTACCACCCAGCGTGCGAACACGAACGGAAGTCCGGTCCAGTTGCGCCACACCTCACCGAGATCGGCGACGTGGGGGTAGTCCTTCACACCGCGGCGGTGAATCAACGCCTCGTCGCCGATCAGGAGAAACGCGTCGTTGTTGGGCCAGTCCACGTGTGTGAATTCCTTCGGTCGTGCCCGCCACGTGTGGGTGAGAAGCACCTTGAGCAGACGGACCGACGTCGAGGTCTCGCCGGTGACGCCGATGGTGGCGCTGTCAAGGTCCTCGAACGGACGCTTCGAGAAGAGGAGGATGCTCTGCACGCGATTGATGCTCGAGATGCAGAAGTCGCCGAGCGGCACCAGCCGCTCCTCGAACTCCCACGTGGTCACAAGCGGCACGGGCCCCGCGTCCAGTTCGTCTCTTTCGACGGCGCTCGAAAGCGCGCGCGGCACCAGCCGCTCGAGCCGCACGCCGGGTTCATTCTCCATCCCGTGGAAGAACAGGATGCAGTTCAGATAGGGAATCTTGCCGATGCGTATCATGGTCTGTTGATCAGTTTCTGCAGCGCCTTCTTCGCCGCATCTTCCCCTTGTCCCAACGCCCGACCCTTGAGTTCGTTCCCCACCGCCCCCATCACGGCGCCGAGAAACGCACGCGTCACCGTCCTTCCGATTCCGTCCGGGGTGTCACCGCCCGGGCCTCCGACCTCGGTGAGACGGAGCGGAGGGAGCGCCGTTTCGATCTTCCCCTGCCCGAGCGCGGTGACGTCAGCGGTAACCCATCCTTCCTCAACGGTGAGTTTCTCGATGCGGAAGCGTTTCTCGTACCCTCCGTCCTGCTTGTTCTCGGACTTCCTGGCCGACGACGCCTTGTAGCGATCCGCCGCGTCCTTGATGACGGCGATGTTGGACTTCCCTTTTTCATCCAGAATGACATTCACGTCGGGTGTCAGGATTCTGATTTCGTCCACGACGATGGGATCCTTGTTGAGCGACACCACCGCGATGCTCAACGAGATCTCTTCCAGCTCGAATGCCTGGCCTCCTCCGAAACCATCCGGGTTCTTTACTTTGATGCCCGAAATCGTTCCGCGCCCGCTCTTGAGCGATATGTCCACCGATCCCACGCTCAGTTCGGTCCCGAGGATCGCGGAGCCGTTCTTCTCGATGGCGGTTTTGACGATCGTGTTGATGTTGTTGTACAGATACACCGCGATTCCGACGATGACCAGGAGCAGAATGGCGGCCGCTACGATCAATCCCTTCTTCATGTTCGACCCCCTTTGTTCCTTTCCAGCGGGCGCCCGGCGCGGGGCGATTCACGGCTCCGCTGAACCGGCCGATACGTGTCCGCCAGCACGGCGGCGATGTCCGCCTCGCCGTACGAGGCGATCTCATTATAGAGAGCGTCACGCTCGACCGGTGTCTTGCCTGCGTCGCGGATCAGTCGAACCAGAGCCTTGCGGGTGAGGCCGGCCGGGCTGCGGGCGTCGGCGGCGTGCGCGATGCGCTCGGTCGTGATGGTGCCGTCGATGTCGTCCGCGCCGAAGTTGAGGGCGATGCCGGCGGTGTCCTCCTGCAACATGATCCAGTACGCCTTGACGTGCGGGAAGTTGTCGAGCATCAGACGCGAGACCGCGACGGTCTTGAGGTCGTCCAGCGCGGAGGCGTGGCGCGCCACGATTCTCTCTTCGCTGACCTGGTATTCGAGCGGGATGAAGGCCAGGAATCCACCGGTCCGGTCCTGCTGCTCGCGCAGCAGACGCAGGTGCTCCACTCGCTCCGCGTAGGTCTCGATGTGCCCGTAGAGCATCGTCGCGTTGGACGGAATGCCGCGCGCGTGGGCCATGGCATGTATCTCGAGCCAGCGATCGGCCTGAGCCTTGCCAGCGTAGCGGAGCTCCTTCGCGACACGCTTCGAGAAGATCTCGGCCCCACCGCCGGGCATCGCGTTCAGCCCGGCCGCGACGAGCCGGTCGAGGATTTCGTCAACGGAGAGCTTCCAGCGCTTCGAGAAGTAGTCGATCTCCGCCGCCGTGAACGCCTTGATCTGGACGTGCGGGTGCGCCTCGCGGATGGCACGGATGTACCCCTCGTGATATTCGAACGGCCAGTCGGGATGGTGACCGCCGACGATGTGAACCTCGGACATCTCCGGTGTTACGTGTCCGACGATTTCCTCGGGGGTCATCTCCCACGCGCCAGAATCGTTGCGGCTATGCACGTAGTCGCAGAACTTGCAATTCAGGACACAGACATTGGTGGGATTGATGTGTGTATTGATGACGAAGTAGACCCGGTCACCGCTCTTCTCGCGCGCGACGTGATCCGCCATGCGCCCGACGGCGGTGAGATCTCGACTCTCGAAGAGGGCCACCCCGTCCCCGGCGGACAGGCGTTCGCCCGCCTTCACCTTCTCCCAGACGGGAATGAGGGCGCGGTCTGTAAATGCTATTCCCTGGACGACTTCCAGCATGATCGTATCGAGTCGCAGGGTGCAGTATACGGACTGGCGGGCCGGTTCACAAGTGTAGTACCCTCGCGCTTTTCCTGACCTTGCGGGCCGAGCCCTGCGGCCGGAGTCCTGCCGTGCAGATACGCGGTCTCTTCCATCTCCTGGTTGTCTACATCCTCTGGGGAAGCACGTACCTTGGCATCCGCGTGGCGGTTCGCGAGGGGGCCGGGTTTCCGCCGTTCATCATGGCGGGATCGCGCATTCTGGTGGCGGGGCTGATCTTGCTCGCCTGGGCCGCGCTGGCAAGGCGAAAGTTGCGCCCGGCGCGAACCGATCTGGTGGTCTTCGCGTCGTCTGGACTCCTGCTGTGGCTGGGCGGAAACGGGCTCGTGACGTGGGCCGAACAGCGCGCGGAGTCCGGCTACGCGGCGCTGCTGGTCGGGTCGGCGCCGCTATGGACAACCATCGTTGAGTCGGTCGTGGACCGCCGAACGCCCACGCTTCGCCTGATCGGAGCGCTCCTCATCGGCCTCGCCGGCGTCGGTGTGCTCAACTACCCCGTGCTGCGTCATGGTTCCAGCGCGGACATCTTGTCGGCGGTGGCACTCATTCTCGCCGTCATGAGCTGGGGGCTGGGATCGGTGTTCCAGAAGCGCCGCCCGGTGACACTGTCGGGCGAAGCCAACGCCTCCTATCAACTTCTGTTCGGGTGTGTCGCGTTGCTCACGGTTTCCGCGCTCGTTGGCGAACCGCGTCCCACACCGACGCCCGCGGCCTTCGCGGCGTGGGGATACCTCGTGATCTTCGGCTCGGTGATCGCGTTCACGTCCTTCGTCAAGGCATTGCAGATGCTGCCGGTCGGCGTCGTGATGACATACGCCTACGTCAACCCGGTGATCGCCGTTCTGCTCGGGTGGATGATTCTGGGCGAGAAGATCACCCTGTGGACGCTGGCCGGCTCCGTGTTCGTCATTCTCGGTGTCATGGGTGTGTTCCACGAACTGCGCCGCGAACGCACCGCGCGACGAAATGAAAACGAGAGACACGGCGTCCGGGCGACCGCCACGCACTGACCGCCGTGGACCGGGACGCTCTTCATTCCGAACGCAGCGCACGATCGATCTTCGTCATTACGCCATGGAAACGCCGCTGGGAACTCGGCGGTGGAGCGGGGCTCGCGGACGACTTCCATTTCATCCACGGTCTAACGTCCCACGGCTGGCGCGTTCACTATGTCTCACCCCGCGACACCGCCTCACCCGACGTCGCGTGCGACGGATACTTCGTGCACGGCTTTCCCAATGTCTTCGACGCCACCGCGCGCTGGCCGGTTTGGCTCCGGCGGCTGGTGTGGCCCGCGACCTTCACGCTGCTCGCAACGTGGCGCGCGCTGCGCGTCGCCCGCTTCCAACGGCCGGACGTGGTTCTGGGACAGACGCACCTTTCGAGCCTGGCCGTCTTCATCGTGGGC
>CAZPUV010000039.1:11889-13664 GCA_964589805.1 uncultured bacterium
TCTGTGGTGTTCCTTCGGTGATGAAGCTCTACGGCGTCGAGGATCTGAACCGTGGCCTCGAATCCCGCGCCCGTCACCTGCGCCGCAATGCGGAGATGCTGGCCGCGCTCACGATTCCGCACGATGCGTGGATCGTCCTCGACGACGGCACCCGCGGCGACGTTGCACTCGTGCGCCACGGTGTTCCGCCGGAAAAGGTGCACCTGCTACCGAACGGCGTCGACCGGTCATGGGCGACGCGTACGGGCGATGGAGAGGCTTTCCGGCGCTCTCTGGCAATCCCGCGCGACGCGGTCGTCCTCCTCTGGCTCGCCCGTCTCGTCGCGTGGAAGCGCGCCGGCGCGGCGCTTCGTGCCTTCGCCGCGGCGCTGCCGCGGGTCGCGAGGCCCCTCGTGCTCGTCGTCGGGGGAGAGGGACCGGAGCGGCCGCGCCTGGAGCGGCTTGCGCGCGACCTGGGTGTTGCGGATCGCGTGCTCTTCCCGGGACCGATCGCGCACGATCGGGTCCCGGATGCCATGGCGGCCGCGGCGGTCTTCCTTGCCACGAGCGAGCGGAGCAACAAGTCGATCGCGACGTGTGAGGCGCTGCTCTGCGGTGTCCCGGTGATTGCCTTCGACACCGGTGCGACGGCCGACGTGGTTCACAACGGCGAAACCGGACACCTCGTCGCCGACGGCGACATCGAATCGTTCGCCGGCGCCATCGAATCGCTCGCAGGCGATGATGCCGGAAGGCGGACGCTCGGCCAGGCGGCCGCGGCGCTCGCGGCGGATCGGTTCACGGACTGGGAACAGCGCGTCGAAATGGAGCGGGAGATCGTCGACCGGCTCTGCGGCCGGCCCTCGTGACCGGCGCCGGGTCTACGGGAGCGATGCAAGCTGGCTGTGCAGGTAGCGCCCCAGCTTCTCCGCCCCGGCCGGCGTGTTGTGAACGGAATCGTAGAAGTCCTCCCTCACCCAGTCCACACCGGCGGCGGCGTCGATGCCTATCCCGTTCTCTTCCCGGGCAACATCGAGAGTCGCGACCCGCATCAGTTCCATCATTTCGTACATGTCTACGCCGTTGACTTCCACGTCGTCGAAGTATTCGACTTCGGCGCTTCCTTCCAGGACACCGTCCGGGCGTTTGCGATACATGAAGCGTGGCTGGGCGACGAATATCGGAACCGCGCCCATCCCCCGTATCTTCCCCGCCAGCGCGCGCAGACGGGTCTTGTACGCTTCCAATCGCGGAGCCATCAGCCCGTGAACGTCGTCACAGCGCGGTTCCGTGGTCCAGACCCACCGATCGATGTCCTCATGATGGTGATCCAGGTGGTGAACGACCGTTGCTTCCCGCATGGACCGAATTGTCCGGAAGACGCTGTAGAGCACGCTGCTGTCGTGCACACGTTCTTTCCATCCATGGTTTGGCCGGACGAGTTCGTCCATTTCATAATCCGAGTCCTTGTACAGATCATTGCTGCCGACGTACACCAGCACGTAGTCCGGCCTGAGTCCGGGAACGAAGGGAAACCACCAGTCGAAGTTCTTGATGTGTCCAAACGTCGACTGGCCGTCGACGCCCGCGTTTGCCACGACGACGCGTTTGCCCTCTTCCGCGAATGACCGCTGGATGACGGCCTGCCACGTTGCGTTGTCATCGATGAAGCGCTGGTCGGTCGCACTGCCACCGATGGTGAGAATGCTGATTTCCGACGGGTTCGCGAACGTCCCGCGCAGCCCCCATTTGTCACGCGTGTACGTGATCCTGTCGGCCGCCGGATACAGAGCGCT
>CAZPUV010000040.1:0-633 GCA_964589805.1 uncultured bacterium
GGCTCGACTCGCGGCGCGGGCACGACGCCGAGATCATCCGCAAAGTGAAGGCGTATCTGCCGGAGAAGCCGGTCCTCGACATTCGTATCCTGGCCCCGGTGGAGGCGATGAAGTTCACCCTCGATCGGGTCCGCCGCGGAGAGAACACGATCGCGGTCACGGGCAACGTGCTGCGTGACTATCTCACCGACCTGTTTCCCATCCTCGAACTGGGCACGAGCGCGCGCATGCTCTCGATCGTGCCGCTCCTGGACGGAGGCGGGCTCTTCGAGACGGGGGCCGGCGGTTCGGCGCCCAAGCACGTCGAGCAGTTCTTGAAGGAGGGACACCTGCGCTGGGATTCGCTCGGTGAGTACTGCGCGCTGGTGCCGTCGCTGGAGCTGATAGCGAAGCACACCGGCAACGCACGAGCGACGCTGCTGGCGAAGACGCTCGATGCGGCCATCGGACAGTACCTCGAGGACGCTCGCTACCCGTCTCGCAAGGTGGCGGAGATCGACAACCGCGGCTCCACGTTCTACCTCACGCTGGCCTGGGCGCACGCCCTCGCCGATCAGAAAGAGGACGCGGATCTGTCGCGACGCTTCAAGCCCGTGGCTGCGGCGCTGAAGCAGGCCGAGGAACGCATCGCGA
>CAZPUV010000040.1:643-10946 GCA_964589805.1 uncultured bacterium
CGAAGGAGTTGCTCGCGGCCCAGGGCAGGAGCGTCGACATCGGGGGGTACTATCACCCCGACGACGCGAAGTGCGCGGCGGCGATGCAGCCCAGTGCGACCCTCAACGCGATCATCGGAGAGATGGCGCCGGCCCGTTCCGTCCGTTCCGGGGCCTAGCCCCGACCCTGCCCCTCAGCGGGAGCCCGGCGCGTCCGATCCGACGGACGCGCCGGCGCCTCCCGCGCGCGGCGACATTCGCGTAACCCGTTATCGTAAAATAAACTAAAAAATGCAACACGGGATTTGTGTCCCGCGGGGTGTCTTCGTACACTTCTCGGGTTCGTGAATCGGTTCACAGGAGGAGGTTCCCAATGTCAATGATGAAGGAATTCAAGCAGTTTGCCGTCAAGGGCAACATGATGGACATGGCCGTCGGTATCATCATCGGCGGCGCGTTCGGCAAGATCATCGCGTCGCTCGTGGCCGACGTCATCATGCCCCCGATCGGCATGCTTCTCGGCGGCGTCAACTTCACAAGTCTCAAGATGACGCTCAAGGCCGCCGAAGGTGACGCGGCGGCGGTCACCCTCAACTACGGAAATTTCATCCAGACCGCCGTGGATTTCACCATCATCGCGTTCGCCATCTTCATGGTCATCAAGGCGATGAATTCGATGAAGCGCAAGGAAGAGGCCGCTCCGGCCGCTCCCCCGGCGCCCACCAAGGACCAGGTGCTGCTCACCGAGATCCGCGATCTCTTGAAGTCGCGTTAGGAGTCAGGAAAATGAAGCGATCCACATGGACCGCCGTCATTGCAACGGCGGCGTTGAGTTTCTCCGCGCACGCTTTCGCCCAGGGCGTGGCGCCGGAAGTGACCGAGAAGAAGGGCGAGAAGCGCGTTCTGGAGATCGGGAAGTGGTATCCCACGCTCCAGGGCGGTATCAACATCACGCAGGCCAGTTACAGCGACAACTGGAAGGGCGGCGAAGCCGGGAACATCTCGTGGGCGGCGGTCCTCAACGGAACGGCCGAGAACCAGGTCAAGCAGAGCCTGAACTGGATGAACACGATGAAGCTCCTCTACGGCCAGACGCGCCAGCAGGAGATCAATTCCAGCGGCGACAAGGTGTGGGGTGACGCGAGAAAGTCGGCCGACCAGATCGACGTCGAATCGATCGCGAGGCTCACGAAAGGCTGGGCGGTCGACCCGTACGCCTCGTTCCGCTGGGAGACCTTCTTCCAGGACGTCACCGACCCGCTCGGGCGGAAACTCTGGGTGAACCCGATGACGTTCAAGGAGTCGGTCGGTATCGCCCGCAAGGTCATGGACCAGGAGGACCAGCAGATGCTCGTCCGCCTCGGCGGCACCGCGCGCGAGACGTACCGGCGGTTCTACGCCAGCGCCGATCCCGCGGACAAGACCACCGAAACGGCGACCGCGTGGGACGCCGGCGCGGAACTGGTGGTGGACTACAAGAAGGTCCTGAGCGAACAGCTCACCTACACCTCGCGGCTCTCCGTGTACCAGCCGTTCACGTGGTCGAAGCAGGAGATCTTCGACGGAATTCCGGCGGATTCGCTGGCCGCTGCGGGACTCGCCACCGACATCTCGGACTTCACGACCGTGGCGGACGTCGACTGGCAGAACACGTTTTCCGCGCAGGTCACGAAGATCATCTCGGTGCAGCTCTACGTCGAGTTGCTGTACGACAAGTATGACAACTCCGTGGCTCCGGTGCTGGACGACGCGGGCGACCTCGCCAACGCCGGCGCGGTGGGCGCCGCGGTGCGGAAGAAGGGGCAGCTCAAGCAGACGCTCGGTATCGGGCTGACGTACAACTTCAAGTAGGCCGGCCCACTCGTTGTTCGCACGAAGGGCCCGCGGGTGACCGCGGGCCCTTCTTCGCGTCATTGCGGCGGAGGCACCGCTCGGCCTACGGCGTCGGTGTGACCTTGCGGAACGTGTACGTATAGCTGACGTCGTCCTCCACGACGCCGAGCGCCTCGATGAGGTCCAGGTTGGCGCCGGTCACGACGTCGTTGACGTAGTACCCTGCCGACAGCCCGATGACTGCGCACTGCACGGGATGGCCGGGGCACTGGTAGCAGTGCTCGGCATCCCAGAACGTCCCGAACCCCATGATCACCGCCGGCGGGTCGACCCCGTAGTCGATCGTCATGATGCCGTCGGTCTCGACGAAGACGTACGCATCCGGTGTCAGGCTGACGAACGCGCAGTCGCCGGCGCCGAGCGTATAGATGACCGGACCGACCGGTCGAAACCACTGCTGGGTCCCGTAGCCGCCCAGGTATACCCAGGTGATCAATGCCCTTGTCTTGTCACCGCCGGGGTAGATGGCGGTGATCTCGCCTTCCCACTGCTGGCCGCCGATGGTGATGTTGCAGACAAGCAACGCCTGCATGCCGTTGTAGCGGGCCTCGACGCTCGCGGCGACGGTGTTCGGATTGGGCTGCACGGCGGGCGCGGTGAAGGTGGTTTGCGGGCCGCTGGTCGGGGTCACGCGCCCGAAGGTCGAGTTGCCGCCGACGACTCCGTTGACCGACCAGTTGCGGAACGTTCCCAGGGGCACGAGTTCCTCGTCGCACGTGATGAGCAGGCTCACCAGGTCCGGATCGCCGGGAATGGGATCGCGGCTGCAGTAGCGGACGTGCAGCTGGAGTGTCTGATTGACGTCCACGACCGCCGCCGCAGGCCGGATCTGCACGCCCTCGACCAGGGAGTAGTCCGAGAAGTGCGTCGTGGTGCAGGTCAGCGTTCCCGCGGCCTCGTCGAGCGTCCTGTTCTTCAGAATACCCCAGACACCGTCGTCGCGTTGCACGGCCACATCCACGAAGTCGGCGTCCGTACCGGTGAGCAGTTCGTCGGTCAACTCGAACACCAGTTCGACCGGCGTCGCGAACGTGAGCCCGTCAGGGATCAAACGGTAGCCCTTGCCGGTGCCACCCCACGCGGTGTTGGTGATGGGCTGGATCGTGATGTCGGTGTCGGCGCCGAGCGCCCCCGCGGGCACGTCGAGCGTGAACATGCCGTCCGAGCTCGCGAGTGCGCCGCCCCCGGGTCCGATGGTTGCGGTCGTCGGCGCACCGTCGGGAACGCCGGGTGCGGTGGGAACCGGGTCGCGTGCCGGGTTGTTGCCCCCGCCTCCGGGTCCGGTACCGCTGTCGCCCCCGCCGCAGGCGAGGAGCAGGAGTGTTGCCACTGCAAGTATGCGGCTCTTGTTCATGACGTCATCTCCTTAGAGCTTCGTGAACTCCACGCGGCGGTTGGCGGCGCGTCCTTCCGATGAGTCGTTCTTCGAGATCGGCCTGGTGTCGCCCAGGCCGTCGGTCTGGAAGCGGTCGGCGCCGATCTTGAACTGCGTCGCGAGCACCCTCGCCACCGACGCCGAGCGCCGCTTCGACAGGTCGAGGTTCCCGTCGGACGTGCCCTGGTTGTCGGTGTGCCCGGTGATCTGCACCGTCACGGCCGCGTTCTTCTCCATGTAGGCGGCGATCTGGCGGAGCACCGGCGCGGATTCCGGCTTCACGACGTCCGAGCCGCTGTCGAAGTAGATCCCGTAGGTGACCAGCGTGCCGTTGGCGAACGGATCGGCGACGGGCTTGTTACCCTCCGCGAAGCGCACATTGGTGATCATCGGCTGCTTGTCGGACCATAACGAGAATTCGAAGTTGTCCGGAGCGCCGTTGGTGAGATCGATCTCCGGGATATTCCCGACGCGCTGCTGGTTGACGTACACTTTGAGCGCATTTCCGCGCGCCATGAACATCACGTGGTGCACCGTTCCCCACACGTTGGGTGTGCCTTCGAGCGGCGTGATTGCGTCGACTGTTCCGCTCTCGACATATACTGATTGTGTGGAATACGGGAACGTGAGCTCCCACGACTGCTTGTCGCCCTTTACCCCGTACACGTTGAGAACGTTGCCCGACGGCTCGCCGCAGTAGAAATCGAGCTCGAGCGTCCAGTATTCAGGCAGCGATGGCGTCGCTGGCATTTTCATGGCGAAGCGGCTCGTGATCGCGGTGCTCCGCAGCCAGCGCTGGCCGTTCATGTCGGCGACTTCGAGAGTGCCTTCCTTGAGCTTCCAGCGCGACGGGAACTCACCCAGCTCATCCTGCGTGAAGTCGTCGAAGAAGAGCACCCTGTCGCCGGGCGTGTAGTCGAACTTCGTCGACACCGCGGCAACGTCGGCGGACGCGGCGGCCGATGCGCCCGCCGTGGCCGGCGCCTCCTTCGCGTCCGGTGAAGCGGACGGGGCGTCGGCGGCCTTGTCCAGTGCCTTGTCGGCAGCCTGTCCCGCCTTGTCCCCGACCTTCTTCTTGAGCTTGTCGCCGAGTCCCGCATCGGCGGTGGGCGGTGCGGCGAGCACGATCAGGAGAGGGAGGAGAGCAATCGTCGTTCCGAGCCGATTGAGGGAAACCATGTGCGACCTCCGGTTTTCTCCCGGGCTCCGCCCGGGCCAGCCGACCACCGTTTCCTTTGCACACGGAAACGCGTTGCCGGATAGGACGGGAGACCCGGGCGGGCGTCACGGAAATTCTTCCCGGCCCGCCGTTGGCATTTGCGGACCGTCTCGGCTACAATGCCGGCATCGGCCGCAACCCGGCCCCGGTTCACAAGTAAGAGGAGACATTCCATGACCAAGTATCGCATTGAGAAGGACTCGCTCGGGGAGATGCGTGTCCCCGAGGCCGCCTACTACGGGGCCCAGACGGCCCGTGCCGTGGAGAATTTCCCGGTGAGCGGAATCACGTTTCCGCGCAGTTTCATCCGCGCCCTCGGCATCATCAAGCGTTCCTGTGCCCGCGCCAACGTGGAGCTGGGCGACCTCGACGCGAAGGTCGGCGACGCCATCGCGGCCGCCGCGACCGAGGTCATCGAGGGCAAGCTGGACGCCGAGTTCCCCCTCGACATCTACCAGACCGGAAGCGGCACCTCGACGAACATGAACGCCAACGAGGTGATCGCGAACCGCGCCGCCGAGATCACGGGCAGGGAGCGCGGTCACAAGTCCATTCATCCCAACGACCACGTCAACATGAGCCAGTCGTCCAACGACGTGATCCCCACCGCCATCCACGTGGCCGCGGCCTACGCGATCACGCGGGACCTGATTCCGGCGCTGGAGCACCTGGGGCTCACCCTCGAGTCGAAGGCCCAGCAGTTCGACAACGTGGTGAAATCGGGGCGCACGCACATGATGGACGCCACGCCGGTTCGTCTCGGGCAGGAGTTCGAGGGGTACGAACGCCAGGTTTCCAACGCGGTCGAGCGAGCCGGTCGCGCGCGCGACGCGTTGCTCGAACTCGCGCTGGGCGGAACCGCGGTCGGCACGGGCATCAACCGGAGGGCCAGCTTCCCGCAGACGGCCATCAAGTACATCAACGAGGACACAGGCCTCGCGTTCTTCGAGGCGATGGACCATTTCGAGGCCCAGGGCACCAAGGACGCCTGCGTGGAAGCGTCGGGCCAGCTCAAGACCATCGCCGTGAGTCTCGCGAAGATCGCCAACGACATCCGGTTGATGTCGTCGGGGCCGCGCACCGGTATCGCGGAGATTTCGCTCCCGTCGATCCAGCCGGGCAGTTCGATCATGCCCGGCAAGGTCAACCCGGTCATCTGCGAGTCGGTGACCATGGTGTGCGCCCAGGTGATCGGCTACGACGTGGCCATCACGCAGGGCGGTCTGGGAAGCTACCTCGAGTTGAACGTGATGATGCCGATCATCGCCTATGATCTGCTCGAGTCGATCCGGCTGCTGTCGAACGTGAGCCGTGTGTTCGCCGACAAGTGCATCTCGGGCATCACGGCCAACGAATCGCGCGCAACGGATCTGCTCGAATTGAATCTCTCCACGTGCACCGCGCTCGCGCCGAAGATCGGGTACGACAAGGCGGCCGCGCTGTCCAAGGAAGCTTTCAAGACGGGGCGAACGGTCCGCGAAGTGGCCCGCGAGCAGAAGGTCCTGCCGGAGGACGAACTGAACGAGATCCTCGACTACCGGCGCATGACCGAGCCGGAGTAGGGCGAAATACCGCGCTCGCCGAAGGAGATCATGCGACCCGAAGACCTGTACCGGTCTCCCAACGCGCTCGCCGCGGACTACTCGCATTTTCGCGTGTCGCAGCGGCTGCTGCTCACCGGGCATTCGCACCAGGCGTGGCCCGATGCGGCACTCGAGGGTCAGCGCCGTGCATTTCTCGACGCAGCGGAGTTCGTGGACGACAAGTGGGCGCGTGCATTCGGTGTGGCCGAAACGGTGCGCCGCGGGTGGGCGCGCCTGCTCGACGATGAGCCGGGGCGTGTGGCACTGGGACACAGCACGCACGAACTCGTGGTGCGCTGGCTCTCCGCACTTCCTTTGGGAAAGCGCCCCAAGGTGGTCACCACCGACGGCGAGTTCCACTCCATCCGTCGACTGGTCGACCGCCTCTCGGAGGAGGGCATCGAGATCCGCAAGGTCCCCGCGTCGCCCGCGGGCGACCTGGCGGAGCGGCTGGCGAGGGAAGTGGACGACCGCACCGCGGCCGCGATGGTGTCGTCGGTTCTCTTCCGGACCGCGGAGATCGTGCCGAACCTGCGCGCGGTCGCCGAGGCGTGCGGGCGACACGGCGCGGAGTTGCTGGTCGACGCGTACCACCACCTCAACGTCGTGCCGTTTTCGATTCCCCGGGAGGGGCTCGAACGCGCGTACGTCACCGGGGGCGGCTACAAGTACTGCCAGCTGGGCGAAGGGAACAGCTTCCTGCGCTTTCCGGCGCGCTGCACGCTCCGGCCGGTGGTCACCGGGTGGTTCAGCGAGTTCGCCACCAAGGAGGCGCCCGCCCCCAACCGCGTCACCTACGGCGAGGGACCCGCGCGGTTCGCCGGTGCGACGTACGACCCCACCAGCCACTACCGGGCGGCGGAGGTGTTTGCATTCTTCGAGAAGCGCGGGCTCACACCGGCGCTGCTGCGGGAGATCAGCCAGCACCAGGTGGGGCGCCTTGTCGCGGCGTTCGACGCCCTGAACCTGGATCCGGCGCTGATCGGCCGCGACCGGGCGCGGAAGCTGGAGGAGACCGCCGGCTTCCTCGTGCTGAGGTCTTCGCGTGCCGGGGACATCTGCCGCACGCTCCACGAACGCGGTGTGCACACGGACTACCGGGGCGATGTCCTGCGCATGGGGCCGGCTCCGTACCTGTGCGACGCGCAGATCGAAGCGGCCGTCTCGATTCTCGGCGACGTCTGCCGCGGTCTGAACTGAACCCGCCGGCGGGCACAAGAAAACGCCCCCCGTCGCCGGAGGGCGTTTCCCGAAGTTTCGCTCCGCGGGGGAAGCGTTACATCTTGCTCTTCATGGGCTCCTTGCCCATTTCCTTGCCGGCCTTGGCCATGAGTTCGCTGAACTGCTTCGAGTTTGCGGCGTACTCGTGCAGCGCCTTGACGCCCTCGGGCGAGCTGGCCGACGCAACGACCACCATGCCGAGGTCGGTATTGAATTTCTCGACCGTGACGTCCTTGCGGCTCATGAACGACATGTGACCGATGCACAGCGGGCAGAGTTTATCCTTCTGCTCCGGCGTCATGGTCGCCATGCCAGCCACGCGCTTGTCGCACTCCGCCACGCTCTTCGCGAATACCGGCATCATGTTCTGATCGGCGGTCATGACGGTTTCGACGTACCCCGTCTTCGTGGTAAATGCGTTGTGGCGGATGGTTGGTCCGAGGGCGGGTTCCTGCATCCACACCGAGCACACGGGGCAGTTTGACATGGTCTCCATCGCCTGCTGCGGCGTCATCTTGTCCATCTTGGGCGCCGTGCCTGCGACTGCAATGCTCGCGACCATCAGGGCCGCGACCGTACAAATAACGCGTTTCATACGCGTACGCCTCCTTCACTCACAACTATCAGTTCGGGTTGGTACCTGCGGCCCCGGGAGGGACCCGCGAAATCATACATGTCTGTCGCCTTATACGTAGACGCCTTACATGCGGATGTCGGAATTGTCACCCGGGGCGTCCGCGTGGTCAAGCCCGGTTCTCACCCGGGGCGGCCGCACGCCGCAAAAGTGCGGATATCGACCGGTCTGGCGGGAAAAATCCCTTGTCCGTCCTGAATCTCTGTGGCAGACTCCATTTCCGGACGATCGTCTCCGAAGCCGCGCGTCCCAGATATACCTCACATGAGCGCTTTCAAGTTCGTCGCGTCTACCGTCGGCAGAAAATTCGTCACCGGACTCACCGGCGCTCTGTTGATCGGTTTCCTCGTCGTGCATCTCGGCGGCAACCTCACGTTGCTCGTCAGCCCGGAACTGTTCAACACCTACACGCACCACATCGAATCACTTGGCATACTTCTCTATGCGGTCGAAATCGGGCTCCTGCTCTTCTTCGTCATGCACATCGTGACCGCCATCACCGTGCAAGTCGAGAAGCGTCGCGCCCGCCCGGAGAAGTACGCCGTAAACGCCTCCAAGGGGGCGCCCAGCCGCAAGACGCTGGCGTCACGCTCGATGATCGTGACGGGCCTCGCCCTCTTCGTGTTCGTGCCCCTGCACGTGTGGATGTTCAAGTACAACCAGGGACAGCCGTCGCCCACCATGGTGGTTGACGGGCGCGAGGTGCGGGATCTGTACCTCATCGTGGTGACGGCGTTCAAGAACCCGGCCATCGCCTGGGGATACGCGCTGGTGATGTTCCTGCTCGGATTCCACCTGCGGCACGGTTTCTGGAGCTCGCTCCAGTCCATGGGAGCGTTGAGCCCGCGGCTCCTGCCGGCGGTGTACACGCTCGGTCTCGTCGTGGCGATTCTGCTCGCCGGCGGTTTCATTCTGCTGCCGCTCTGGATACACTACGTGACGCCGCTGCCCGGGCTGTAGAGGATGGACGACATGATCGACATCGCATTGGATTCCAGAATCCCCGCCGGTCCCGTCGACCAGAAGTGGGATCGCTTCCGGGCCGAGGCGAAGCTCGTCAGCCCCGCCAACAAGCGCAAGTACACCATCATCGTGGTCGGTACCGGTCTCGCAGGCGGGGCGGCCGCTGCGTCGCTGGCCGAGCTGGGGTACAACGTCCTCTCCTTCTGCATCCAGGACACGCCACGACGCGCGCACAGCGTTGCCGCGCAGGGTGGAATCAACGCGGCCAAGAACTACCAGAACGACGGCGACAGCGTGTGGCGCCTGTTCGCCGATACCGTGAAAGGCGGAGACTTTCGCGCGCGCGAAGCCAACGTGTACCGGCTGGCGCAGCTCTCGGTGAACATCATCGACCAGTGCGTCGCGCAGGGTGTCCCGCTGGCACGCGAGTACGGCGGTCTGCTGTCCAATCGCTCGTTCGGCGGCGCCCAGGTGTCGCGCACGTTCTACGCGCGCGGGCAGACGGGGCAGCAGCTCCTGCTCGGGTGCTACAGCGCGCTGATGCGGCAGGTGGACGCGGGCCGGGTGAAGATGTTCCCGCGCCGCGAGATGCTCGACGTGGTGATCGTGAACGGCCGGGCGCGCGGCGTCGTGTGCCGGAACCTCGTCACCGGCCAGGTGGAGAGCTACGCCGCGGACGCCGTGCTGCTCGCGACCGGCGGTTACTCCACGGTGTTCTTCCTTTCCACGAACGCCGTCAATTGCAATGCCACCGCGATCTGGCGCTGCCACAAGCGCGGGGCGCTCTTCGCCAATCCGTGCTTCACCCAGATCCACCCGACGTGTGTGCCCCTGCAGGGAGAGTCGCAGTCGAAACTCACGCTCATGAGCGAGAGTTTGAGGAACGACGGGCGGGTGTGGGTGCCGAGTAACAAGGGCGACCGTCGCCCGCCCAACCAGATTCCCGAGGAAGAGCGCGACTACTTCCTCGAGCGCATGTATCCCGCCTTCGGAAATCTGGTGCCGCGGGACATCGCGTCGCGCGCGGCCAAGCGGATGTGCGACGGCGGACTGGGCGTGGGCAAGACCGGCTACGCCGTCTATCTCGATTTCGCCGACGCGATCCAGCGGCTCGGAAAGGAGACCGTGCGCGAGCGCTACGGCAATCTCTTCCAGATGTACGACGAGATCACGGGCGAGGATCCGTACGACACGCCGATGCGAATCTACCCGGCGCCGCACTACACCATGGGTGGTCTGTGGGTGGACTACGGGCTCATGAGCAACATTCCCGGGCTGCACGTGCTCGGTGAGGCCAACTTCTCCGATCATGGCGCGAACCGGCTGGGAGCCAGTGCGCTCATGCAGGGACTCGCCGACGGCTACTTCGTAATTCCGTACACGCTCGGCCACTACCTGGCCACGTCCGAAGTGCTGAAGGACCGGGTGACGACCGA
>CAZPUV010000040.1:10956-13641 GCA_964589805.1 uncultured bacterium
GGAAGCCGCGGCCCGGGTGGAAGCGGATACGAAGAAACTGCTGTCCATGCGGGGCAAGACGACGGTGCGGGATTTCCACTGGCGGCTCGGCCGCATCATGTGGGACGACGTCGGCATGAGCCGGTCGGAGGGAAGCCTGAAGCGCGCCATCGAGGAGATCCGCTCACTGCGGGCCGAGTTCCGGGAGAGTGTCAATGTCGTGGGCACGAACGACTTCAACAAGGAGCTGGAGTTCGCGGGCCGCGTGGCGGACTTCATGGAACTGGGCGAGTTGATGGCGATCGATGCGCTGGAGCGAAAGGAGTCCTGCGGCGGGCATTTCCGCGAGGAATACCAGTATCCGGACGGCGAAGCGATGCGCGACGACGAGCATTTCTCGCACGTGACGGCGTGGAAGTACAACGGCGCCGACACACCGGAGACGCCGGTCAAGGAGCCTCTCCAGTTCGAGAATGTGAAGCCGGCCAAACGGAGCTACAAGTAGGCGCGACGATGAACTTCAAACTGAAGATCTGGCGGCAGTCGGGCCCCGGCGCTCGCGGCGGTTTCAAGGAATACGACGTCAGGGACGTCATCCCCGAGATGTCGTTTCTGGAGATGCTCGATCATCTGAACGAGGATCTCGTCAAACGCGGTGAGGAGCCGGTGGCGTTCGACAGCGATTGCCGGGAGGGCATCTGCGGAACCTGCGGCCTGGTGATCGATGGCGTCGCCCACGGGTCGCGACCGGGGTGCACGACCTGCGAGCTGCGCATGCGCCACTTCCGCGAGGGCGCGTCCATCACCGTGGAGCCGTTCCGCGCCCGCGCATTTCCGGTGATCAAGGATCTGGTCGTCGACCGCAGCGCTTTCGACCGCATCATGCAGCGCGGTGGATATATCAGTGCAAATACGGGATCGGCGCCCGACGCGAATGCGAATCCGATCCCCAAGGATGTTCAGGAAGAGGCCATGGACGCCGCCGCGTGCATCGGGTGCGGAGCCTGCGTGGCCGCGTGTCCGAACGCTTCCGCTTCGCTCTTCGTGAGTGCCAAGATCTCGCAGTTCGCGCTGCTACCGCAGGGTCACCCCGAGCGGGAAAAACGCGCGATGGGCATGATCGAGCAGATGGACGGCGAGGGATTCGGGAATTGCTCCAACCACGCCGAGTGCGAGGCTGTCTGCCCGAAGGGCATTTCGATCCTCAATATCGCCAGGATGCGGCGCGAATTCTTCGCGGCTGTGCGACGCGCGCCCGCCGTGCACCGGAACGGCGAGTAGCCCGTTCTCCCGGCCGCAGCGACAATGCTCCACCGTCTCTCCGATCGCCGGGTTCTTTTCGTTCTGGCCGTCTTTACGCTGGCAGTGAAGGCGCCCTTCTTGGCCTATTACGATTTCGTCGCGTTCGACGGGACCTTCTACCTCAACCAGGCGAAGGCGCTCCTGCGCGGATCCCTCTCCGGCGGCACGTTTCCCGTCGGATACCCGCTCCTCGTAGCGCCGGTGCTGCTGGTTGTGCGCGATGCCGTGATTGCGGGAATGCTGGTGTCGGTCGTGGCGTCGGTGGGCAGCGTGCTGCTCCTGTACCGGCTTGGCCTGAGGATGGCAGGCAGGATCGACGCCGTCATCGGAGCACTCGTCCTGGCGGCAACGCCCCTGTTCATACAGACGTCGCTCCTCACGCTGTCCGAATCGGTCTACGTGTTCTGGGTAGTGCTCACGCTCGCGTTTTTCGGCGCGGGACGCTTCGCGGCGGCGGGTTTCGCAATCGGCGCGGCTGCGATCACGCGACCCGAGGCGGTCGCCGTAGCCGGCGGCCTCGGCCTCGTTCTCCTGTTCCGCTTCGCCCGGTCGCGGGCCGCGCCGGTGAGGGCTGTAACGATCTTCGCGGCGTGCTTCCTCTCCATGTACGCGGTCAACGTCGCGATAATGTCGGTGCAACTCGGTGGACTCACGGTGCTCTCCCGGTCGGGTGCGTTCGAATCCAAGGCAACGCCCTGGATGCTGCGTGAATCGAAGGTCGAATTCGAGGGACGCGAGCTCGTTGAGGCAGCAGCGCGCGAAGAGGTGAAACTGCCCGATCGGCGCGCCGAGTACATCCGGCGGCTGCCCGGGGACCTCGTGCAACTCTTCAAGCAGACATTGCCGCTGCTACCGTTGCTCGCGTTGCTGTCCCGTCGCGCCACTTTCGTACTGGCCGGGTTCGTTCCCCTCGTCTTCATTCCCCTGTTCACCGAAGACCGCGGCATCCTGCGATGGCTGGTTCCCTATCTGCCGCCGTTGATTCTGTGCGGTGTGATGGGCGTGGCGTCGATAGGGCGTCCCCGGCTTCAGAGTCTGGCGAGAGCAGGTATCGCGCTCGCGGCGGTGTTTGCGTTCATGGTAAACGGAGATGTGCTGCGCCAGGGCGTGGAAGACGAGATGCGCCCGGTACAGGAGGTGGCCCGCGAGTTCTCCCATCGCGTCAAGCCGGACGACCGCATCGCCGATCGAAAACCGTATTTCGCGTTCTACGCGGGTGGACGGTACACGGAGATCCCAACCGGTCCCTACGATGAAACCGTCGAGCATCTCGCGGAGTCGGGCGTACGCTTCATCTCGCTGTTCCAACCATCGATCCACAATCTGCGTCCGGCGATGCGTCCGCTGATCTACGATCTCGCGGCCATCCGGGGAGAGTTGCGCTACCGCCAGGTGTTCTTCGAC
>CAZPUV010000041.1:0-13374 GCA_964589805.1 uncultured bacterium
CACAGATTCTTCTTCAGCGTCGGTGCGAACGTCCCGCTCGTCACCTTTCCAACCATCGAATCGCCCAGCATCACCGCGTACCCCTGCCGGCCGATGTTCCGTCCCTCGAGTTCGAAGCCGACGAGCCTGCGTCGCGACCCTTTCTCCTTTTCGGCACCGAGCGCGGCGCACCCCACGAAATCGCGCTTGGTGAACTTCACGAGCCAGCCGAGCCCGGCTTCGAGCGGTGTGGTCTGGTCGTCGAGTTCGTGGCCGTAGAGACATAGTGCCGCCTCGAACCGGAGCGTGTCACGCGCACCGAGTCCCGCGGGCAGGATGCCGTGCGGTTCCCCCGCTTTCAGGAGTTCCTCCCAGAGATCCCGCGCGCGGGACGGCGGCACGAATATCTCGAAGCCGCGTTCTCCCGTGTATCCGGTCCGCGACACGATGAGGCGCTCTCCGTCCACGTCGAGCGAGCGCCAGCGGTAGTACGGGATGGCATCCACGTCGCCGCGAATCCCGAGGAGCATCGGGGTCGCCTTGACCGTTTCGTGCGCCTTCGGGCCCTGCACGGCGATGAGCGCCCATGCGTCGCTCGCGTTCTCCAGCTCCACGCGGCCGTCGAGCAGGGAGCGCATGTGGGCCCAGTCCTTGTCGATGTTGGAGGCGTTCACGACCAGCAGGGCGCGTTCGTCGTCGATGCGGGACACGAGGAGGTCGTCGACGACCGTTCCGTTGTCCCGGCACATGACCGTATAGAGGATGCCGTCCGCGGGCAGCCTGGAGCAGTCGTTCGTGACCACGCGGTCCAGGTACGTCCACGTGTCGGGACCGGACACGATGAACTCGCCCATGTGACTCACGTCGAACAGCCCCACCCGTTCGCGCACCGCGGTGTGTTCTTCGATGAGGCCCGTGTAACTCACCGGCATTTCGAAACCGGCGAAGGGCACCATGCGGGCGCCGGCCGCGACATGAGCGTCATGAATCGGAGTCCGTCGAAGCGTGGTCATGTTGTTTCCAGGGCTGCTGTAGCGTTCCGATCAGGCGGCGTTTCCGCCCCGCGGCTCTGCGACTCCCCCGTCGGCGGCGGCTTGCGGTCCGGCCATCTCGCGCAGCATGGCTCCCGTGTGGGACTGCGCGCATTGCATGATGTCGTACGGAGAACCGGTCGCCACCACCTCGCCACCCGCTTCCCCGCCTTCCGGCCCCAGGTCGATGATGTGATCGGCGGCCAATATTACATCGGGGTTGTGCTCGATCACAATAACCGTATTCCCTTTATCCACAAGCTTGTTCAGGACGTCCAGCAGCATGCGCACATCCTCGTGATGGAGCCCCGTGGTGGGCTCGTCGAGAATATACAGCGTCTTCCCGGTGCCGCGCTTGGCCAGTTCCGCGGCCAGCTTCACGCGTTGCGCCTCGCCACCCGAGAGTGTGGTGGCCTGCTGGCCGAGCTTGATGTAGCCCAGGCCCACCGAGACCAGCGTCTCACAGGTACGACGGATGCCCGGGAAGCTCGAGAAGATCTCCACGGCCTCTTCGACGCTCAGGTCGAGGACGTCGGCGATGCTGAGTCCCTTGTAGGTCACCTGCAGGGTCTCGTGGTTGTACCGTCTCCCCTTGCAGGTCTCGCAGGTGACGTATACGTCGGGAAGGAAGTGCATCTCCACCTTGATGACGCCGTCGCCCTCGCAGCGATCGCACCGCCCGCCCGCGACGTTGAAACTGAAACGTCCCACCTTGTAGCCGCGCGCCCGCGCCTCGGGGAGCTGCGAGAAGAGGTCGCGGATGGGCGTGAAAACGCCCGTGTACGTGGCTGGATTCGAGCGCGGTGTGCGGCCGATCGGGGACTGGTCGATATCGATCACCTTGTCGATGCGGTCGAGGCCGTCGATGCGCTCGTGCGCCCCCGGGAGCACGTTGCCCCCGTAGATCTCGCGATGAACGGTGCGGTACAGGATGTCGTTGACGAGCGTGCTCTTGCCCGACCCGCTGACACCGGTGACCACCGTGAACACGCCCAGCGGGAACTCGACGTCGATGTTCCTCAGGTTGTTCTCGCGTGCGCCGCGGACGACGACGCTCTCGCCGATCAGGTGCCGCCGCGCCCCGTGTGAAACCGCGGGTGCGGCCACGCGCAGGTACCGGCCCGTCGCGCTGCCGTCGACGCGCATGATCTCCTCCGGCGTTCCGGCGGCCACGATCTCCCCGCCGTGCACGCCGGCGCCGGGACCCAGGTCGACGACGTAGTCCGCCGCCATGATGGTATCGCGATCGTGCTCGATGACGATCACGGTGTTGCCGATGTCGCGCAGTTCCTTGAGCGTCCTGATGAGACGGGCGTTGTCCCGGTGGTGAAGTCCGATGGAGGGCTCGTCGAGAATATAGAGGACGCCCATCAACTTCGAACCGATCTGCGTGGCCAGACGGAGCCGCTGCGCCTCGCCGCCGGCGAGTGTCGCCGAGTTCCGGTCCAGCGAGAGGTAGCCCAGCCCGACGTCCACCAGGAAGCGGATGCGCGAGATGATCTCGTGCAGAATGGGCGCGCCGATGACCGCGGCGTTTCCCTCCAGCTTGAAGGCGTTGATCTCGAACAGCGCGCGCGCGACACTCCAACGGCACACGTCGGCGATGGAGTTCCCGTTCACCCGCACCGCCAGCGCTTCGGGGCGCAGGCGGGCGCCGCCGCAGGCCGTGCAGGGCTCGATGGTCATGAACCTCTCGACCCACTTGCGAACGCTGTCCGACGACGTGCTCTTGTACCGGCGCCGGAGCCACGGCATCAGCCCCTCGTAATTGGTGCGGTACTCGCCCTTCACCCGCGCGAAATCCATCTTCACAGAAATCTCCCCGTCGATTCCGTGGAGAATCGCCTTCTGCGCCTTCTTCGGGAGATCCTTCCACGGGGTCGCGAGGTCGAATCCGACGTGCTCACCGAGGGCTTCGAGCTGCGAGCGCCCCCAGTCGCCCTTGAGCTTCCCGAGCGGCGCCAGCGCGCCGCGGTCGATGGTCGCCGAGGTGTCGGGCACGACGAGCGCTTCGTTGAAGTCCATGCGCGAACCCAGTCCGGCGCACTCGTCGCAGGCGCCGTAGGGGGAATTGAAGGAGAACAGCCGCGGCGACAGCTCGCCGAAGCTCGTGCCGCAGCCCGCGCACGCGAACTGGAGCGAGAAGACGTACTCCTCGGCGCCCGCGATGACGTTGATGTTCCCGTCCGCCAGTTTCGCGGCCGTTTCCAGCGAGTCCGTCACCCGGCGGGCGTTCTTCGGGTCGACCACCAGGCGGTCGACGACCGCGTCGATGTCGTGCTTCTGCTGCCGGTTGAGCTTCGGCGCGCTGTCCACGTCGACGATCACACCGTCAACGCGCGCGCGCACGAATCCCTGCGCCTCGATCGACTCGAGCACCTTCCGGTGTTCGCCCTTCCGCCCGCGCACCAGGGGCGCCAGGATCGCGACGCGCGTGTTCTTCGGAAACGACATGATGCGGTCCTGGATCTGCTGGACCGTCTGCTGGGCGATCTCGCGACCGCATTTCGGACAGTGCGGGGTGCCGGCGCGAGCGAACAGCAGGCGGAGGTAGTCGTAGATCTCCGTCATCGTCCCCACCGTGGAACGCGGGTTGCGCCCGGTGGTCCTCTGCTCGATGGAGATCGCGGGTGACAGTCCCTCGACGCGGTCCACGTCGGGCTTCTCCATCTGACCGAGGAACTGGCGGGCATACGCGGAAAGGCTCTCGACATACCGCCGGTGCCCCTCGGCATAGATGGTGTCGAAGGCGAGGGAGGACTTCCCGGAACCGCTCAACCCCGTCACCACCACCAGCCGGTTGCGCGGGATGGTGACGCTGATGTTCTTGAGGTTGTGCTCCCGGGCGCCCCGGACGACGAGGTTTTTCTGTTTCATGGGCGTGGCGGGTGGCGAAAGATCAAGGTAACAAAACCCGCGCGAACCGGCAACCGGTGGAAGAGCCGTCTGGTCGGGGCGGCGGGCGCGATGGACACCGGCGCCGCGCCCGCGCTATCCTCGCTCATGCTCATCCGACTCGCCAGCCCCGCGGACGCCCCCGGCTGCCTCGCAATCTACCGCCCGTTCGTCGAGTCCTCGCACTCGACGTTCGAGACCGAGCCCCCCGCGCCGGACGTATTCGCCGAGCGCATGGAACGGATCCTGGCCACGCACCCGTGGCTCGTGGCCGTCGCCGGCGGCGGCGAGATCGCGGGGTACGCGTACGCATCGCCGTTCAAGGACCGTGCGGCGTATCAGTGGACGGTGGAGGTGTCCGTGTACCTGGCGCCGGATGCGAGGCGCCTCGGGCTGGGACGCGCGCTGTACGAGGCGCTGCTTCGCTGTCTGCGCGCGCAGGGGTTTCTGAACGCGGTGGGGATCATCGGGCAGCCGAACGACGCCAGTGTCGCGCTGCACGAAACACTCGGCTTCGAGCGGGTCGCGTGGCTTCCGAAATCCGGGTTCAAACTCGGGGCGTGGCACGACGTGGGCTGGTGGTGGCTCGCCCTCTGCCCCGCGCCCGCGTCACCGGCGCCTCCCCGGCCGCTTGCGCTCTGCCGCGAGGAAGCCGCTCGCTGGATCGCTGCCTATTGAGTCCCCCCGGGACGGGTGATCTCGAAACCGGTCAGAAACAGCGCGTCGTCCATGACGAGCAGCCCGATGATCGTCCCGTGTTCGTCGGTCACCACGCCCTCGACGTGCGCCCGCAGCCCGACGTATCCCGCGCGCCCGTACCAGATGAACACCTCGTCATCCGGACCGAAGAGTTCACTCTCGACCCGCACGCGCCAGGCGGGAATCCGCCCCGGTGCGAGTTTGAGCACCTCCATCGCCTCGACGCGCGAGGTGAAGAGCGGGTCTTCACGGATGATCCAGTCGCGCCCGGGATGAAGCGGATAGGCCAGCCGTGTCAGCTCGCCGTCCGCCGGACCGCCCCGGTCCCGGCCGAAACCCGCGGCCACGGCGTCCCCGGCGAGTGACCGGATGAAGGCGCGCTTCTCGATCAGTTCCTCCCAGGCGCGCCGGTAGGCCGCACGCGCCGGAGCGTCGATCGAGGCGGCCACGCGATTCCACGCCGCCTCGGCGGCAACGTCGCCCCGGTTCGCGACGACCCGCGCGTCGAACGGCGGTTCGTCGAGCCTCACGTCCGCTTCGTAGAGACCCGAGCGGTCCTGGCGGAGGCGGAGCCATTGTATCGTTTCTCCGTAGCCTTCTTCGTCGATGACCTTCTCGAGAAGCCAGTAGTCCCTGCCGGAACGATTCTCGGTGCCGATGATCGTGTGCGTCTCGGTGCGCGGGATACGCAGGACCTCGCCGCCTGTGTCGAACACCGCCTCGCCCGCGTACGTCCAGCGGTAGTCGGGGCCCAGCGGGACGAGGCCGGGTCCACGACCACCGAGCGCCCGGATTTCAACGCCGGTCCCGGCGAGATCCGAAGGAGTGCCGGCGGAACTCCCGGGAGAAGACGGGGACGGGTCGCCGGCGCAACCCGCGACCAGAACGGGCAGCGCCAGACCGGCAACCAGTGATTTCAGTGATGGATGGAATCTCGGAAACATGTGGATCACCCGGAGGGGTTGGTGCGCAATGCATGTCAGGGACGGCGAAGAGTATACACCCGCCCGGACGGCATTTCCAGGCGCCCGCATGCGGCAAAAGGCGGTCCACCGGAGTCCCGCGAACCGGCGGCGAGGAAAACGCGGGCGACTACCGTGTACCGGCGGACGAGGAAGCCGGCGCGGGCTCGGCGAGAAGCCGTTCGATCTCCTTGGTCAATTCGCGGGCCCAGCGCTTCTTGAATCCGTAGCTGTTCCGCGCGTCCACGACGCGGCCATCGCGCCCGACGACGATCTCCACCGGGAAGCCCTTGACGTTCCTGACGGAGGGAAGAGAGAGCGAGAAGTCGCCGGTGCTTCCGCCGTCCAGAACCAGGTAGGAGATCTTCTTCGCGCTGACGAATTCCCTGAGGTGGCGGCGCCGCTTCTCCGGATCGGTCTCCCGTTCGAACGCGATGCCCACGATCACCAGCCCGCGGCTTGCGAACTTCGCCATGAGGTCGTTGAAGGTGGGGATCTCGGAAAGGCAGGGCGGGCACCACGTTCCCCACAGGTCGACGAGAACGACCTTGCCGGTGAACGTGCTGTCGGCTGAACTCACCAGCCTCCCGTCGAGGCCGGGAAGCCGGAACTCCAGCCGGTTCCCGTCCACCCTCGGCTCCGAGCCGGCGTGAGCGGCGGTCGAAGCAAGAACGAAGCACAGAACCGCCGCAGCCAGTGCGCCCGAACGCCTCACCCTACTTGCCGCCGGTCGGGGCGGCCTTGCACGTCGAGATCTTGAACGGCAGGTAAGCCGGGCACCAGCCCACGAGGCTCGTGGCCAGGAAGACGATGGCCAGGATTCCGAGGATGACGCCGAGCACCCCTGTGATCACGCCCTTGAAGAACAAAACGCCGATCACGACGGCGATCAGCGTTCGAATGATCCGATCGGCGGCGCCCATGTTCTTTTTCATTCGCACACCTCCGTTATCCGCGCGGCCCCGAGCAGTGGTGGACCAGAAGACCGATCCCTGCGATCAGGACGGCGCACACCAGACATGCTAGCACCAGCCGCCGGGCTTGAGAAGACACGTAACCCCCTCAGTTGATCCGCTTTTCGCGGCCCTTCCACTCCTTTTCGCGCAGGATGAACTTCTGGATCTTGCCCGTCGAGGTCCGGGGCAGCGCTCCGAACTCAACCGCCCTCGGCACCTTGAAGCCGGCGAGGTGCCGGCGGCAATGATCAACGATGTCGGCCGCGGTGGCGATCGATCCCTCCTTCAGCGCGACGAACGCCTTCGGCACTTCCCCCCACTCGTCGTCGGGCACGGCGATCACGGCGCACTCCAGCACCGCCGGATGGCTGGCCACCGCCTGCTCGACCTCGATCGAGCTGATGTTCTCGCCGCCCGAGATGATGATGTCCTTCCTTCGGTCGCGGAGCTCGATCGCGCCGTCCCCGTGCATCACGGCCAGGTCGCCGGTGTGGAACCACCCGCCCTCGAAGGCGCTCACCGTTCCCTCCGGGTCGCGGTAATACCCGCTCATCAGCACGTTTCCCCGCATCACGACCTCGCCCATCGTCCGGCCGTCGCGCGGCACGTCGCGCATGGCACCGTCGACCACGCGCATCTCCCCCGCGCACACGTTGGGAAAGCCCTGGCGCGCCACGACCCGCGCCTGCTCGCCGGGTGGAAGCGATGCGGTTTGCGGCGCCGGCACGTTGATGGCGAACGGGCCATAGGTCTCCGTCAGTCCGTAGGTGTGATCGAGCTCGAAGTTCAGTTCGCGCAGCCGCGCGATGAGCGCGGGCGAGGGCGGCGCTCCCCCCAGGATCGCGCGTACCGGGCGCGCCAGGCGATGCGCCTGTGCGGCGTTCGCCAGCATGATGAGCACGGTGGGTGCCGCGCAGAAATGCGTCACACCCTCGTCGAAGAGGCGCCACAGCTCCGCCGTGTCCACGCGGGGAAGGCACACGCTCCGCGCTCCCGTGGCGGCCAGAGCCCAGGGGAACGTCCAGCCGTTGCAGTGGAACATCGGGAGCGTCCACGCATACACGCTGTCGAACGACATCCGATGCTCCAGCGAAACCGCGAGCGCGTCCAGGTACGCGCCGCGGTGGTGATAGACGACACCCTTGGGGTGACCCGTGGTTCCCGACGAGTAGTTGATCGAGATCGGTTCGGTTTCGTCGGTGAGCCATGACTCGAGTTTCTCGTCGCCGCCGGCGGCGAGAAAGGATTCGAACTCGCCGGCGGTGGACGTGCGCCGGACATTCGAGGGAACCGCGGCCGCGTGCGCGTCCAGTCCCGGCGCGACGAAGAGCCGGCCGGCTCCCGAATGCTCCACGACCCGGGCGATCTCCTCCGGCGACCAGCGCGCGTTGATCGCGACCAGCACCCCGCCCGCCATGGGCACCGCGAAGTGCGCGAGGAGCAGCGGTTCCGAGTTGAACGCGAGAAACGCCACCCGGTCACCCGCCGCGAGACCGTCCACCCGGAGCGCGGACGCGAACCGGCGCGCGCGGGCCCGGAACTCCCGCCACGTGTACCGGACACCGCCGTCGACGACGGCGATCCGCTCCGCGTGCACGGTTCCCGCGCGCTCGAGAAACCATACCGGTGTGAGTTCCTGTCGGGACGGGTTCACGTCCGCAATTCTCTACAGGAACCGTGGCGTGTCCAGCGCGAAGTGGCCGGAACCACGAGAACGCGCCGTCCCCGCCGACCGGGTCACAGCTTCGCCTCGGCCTGCTTGCGCTTGAGCTGGAGGACGCGCACGTCGGGATCGACGACCACCCTCGTCGGCTCGAACTCGCAGCGAATCGTGAGCGATTTCGATTCTCCCGCACCCGGCGCGACCGTCCCGCGCGCCTCACGGTACGACGGATCCTCCGTGTACATCTGCACTTCCGCGTCCTCTGCCGGCTTTCGCCACCGCTCGCCGGAGGTCGCCGCGATCTCGACGGGCATCGTCCCCGTGCCGATGTTCTCGACCATCACGAACACATCGTAGCCGTCGCCGTTCTTTTCTTTCCTCGCTTCGCGCACGACATACTGCGGCACGACCCTGTCTTCGAACCACTGCTTCGTGAACGCGTCATATGCACTGGCGTCTTCCGCGAACGGCCGCATGGCCGCGACGAAGTCCTGAAGCGCCGGGTGATCGCGGCTCCGGCTCCAGGTCTGGAAGAAACTCTGGTACGCCGCCATCGCCCGTTCGCGGCCGAGGAAGTCGTAGAGCATCCAGAACACCCATCCGCCACGGTCGTAGATGACCGTCGTGTCCGAGGGCCGCTTCCCGTCGACGTCGTACATCGGGCGTTCGTCGTTGGCGCGCCGCCGGTCGTTGTACCGGGCCTCGATGCCTCTTGCGAACTCCATGCGCCCGCGCGGCCCCTTCACCTGCTCGAAGAGCAGCATCGTCGAGAAATGGGCGGTTCCCTCGCTCAGGAAGTCGCCGCCGGGCCCGTTGGCCGGCGTCAGGATGTTCCCCCACCACTGGTGGGCCGCTTCGTGGGCGGTGACGAGGAAGGTCGCGTCGGTCCTGACGTCGTTCCTGGTGAGGAAGCCGATGTTCTCGCTGAACGTGATGTTGGTGCCGAAACCCTGCGCGTAGCCGGCCAGCCCCGGGAACTCCGAGAGTTTCAACTCCCGCCAGGGATACGGGAGGAACCACTCGGAGTACCACCTGCGAGCCGCGTCGAGTGTCGCAACCATTTCATCCACGTTGTAGGGGTGCGCGGCATTGTGATAGACGACCGTCCCTTCTCCCCGCTTCTCCACGTACCGCCCGCACACGATGTTGAGAATCTTGACGGGGTGATCGGTTTCCCATACCTGGGTGCGCAGGCCGTCCGTGACGGAGTTGCTCGTGCACACACCCACCGAGTTGAGCGTGTACTCCTCCGGCGCGGTGATGCGAATGCGCGCGGGATACCAGGCGGTGGCGCCGTAACCGGCCCGCGTGATTCCCTTCCAGTAGTCGCGCGGATGGCGGCGCGGCTCGGTCCGGTTGTCCTCTGTCTCGCCGACCTCCTCGAGATACCCCACCACGGGCGCGAAGCTCGGCGAGAAACCGGTGAGCACGACACCCGACGGAAGGATGAATTCGCCCGTGGCGCCGCCGTTCTTCGTCACACCGTCGGGGTTGCGCGCTTCGAACGACCAGCCGATGACAACGCTGTCGCCGGTCGCCAGCGGGCGCGGCGGCGTGAATACCGCCAGATAACGGCTGTCCTCGGGGGTACAGTCGGCGCCGTTCATCGTCCACGCGGTGTGCTTCCATTCGAAACCGGTCGTGAGCGGGATCCTTGTCAGCGCCGAGTCCAGGGTGTTGACGAGCGTGAATGTCCCCCGGCTCGCGATCCAGTGCTTCGCCGGATCCAGTGTCACATCGATGTCCGCACGCGCGATGTCGGGGAGCGGCGCGTCGAGCCACGTCTTGAGATTCTTCGCCCAGTACTCCTGGCCCGCCTTCTTCCGCACTCCGCCTTCGAGCCCGCCGTTCACCATGAAGACGAGAACCACGCACGCCGCCAGCGGCACAACGGCGAACGGCAGGAACGCGCGCGTGGAACGGAACAACCGTGCGGGAGCGAGACGGTGCATCGCACGTACGGCGTCGCCACCGCGTCGTCCGAACAACCGGATGGCGAGTGCGGCGAACAGCACGCCGAACCCGAGCACCATGACGCGGTTGAGAATCAGCGCCAGGCGGTCGGTTTCGAAGAAGCCCAGATCGCTCCAGCGCAACGCGTCCCAGAGCGGCCAGTTGCCCGCCCAGCTCATCCCGCCCGTCATGGCCCGGTAACCGCTGAAGGCGAGGAAGCCGAGGGCCAGCGAATAGGACGCGTACCGGCTTCCCGTCGCGGCGTACACCGCGGTCACAAACGCCGTCCACGCCAGGAACGTCGGGATGAGGAGCAGTCCCCACACCATAAGGTACGGGCCGGGCGAGAACGCGACCGTGCCCTGGATCAGGATCGCGATGAAGCAGGCCAGCAGGGCCGCGGCCAGAATCAGCAACGCGATGACGCTGTTCGCGAGCGCTTTCCCGGCGAGAAACGCAGCGGTTCGCACCGGAGAAGCGAACAGGAGCGGCGCGAAACCCGTCGCCTTCTCGCGCTCGAGCGACTCCACCGTGTAGAACATGAGGAGAAAGCACACGAACGTCACCAGCTGGTTCGCCGCGACGACCGCCGTCGTCCCGGGCGTCAGCAGGATGGGCGTGTCGAACGCCCCCACCGCCACGAGCGCGTTGCCGAGGCACTGGACCAGGATGAGGGGAATGAAAATGTACAGCCCGGCCTGCCGCCGGAGTTCGTGCAGTTCCGCGCCGGCCACCCGGCGGACACTCTGCGCGAAGGTCGGCACGCCGCTCGACATCGCGAGCCCCTTGAGCGACGCACGCTCCGGCGCAAGCGCGCCCGAAGTCACCGGCTGTGTCTGCGCCGCCTCGCGTCTCCTGTTCGAGACCCGCCCGGGCACGGTGCCTCGCATCGATTTCGATACCAGCCGCTTCGTCATCCACACGCCGCCCAGGCCGAGCGTGAGAAGCCACAGCCGGTTCAGCCAGTACAGACCGACGTACGGCACCGACGCGTGGTTGTAGAACTCGACCCCGCGGTCCACCTTGAGATAGCTCTCGTTGAGCCACCGGTATCCGGTCGGCTCGAGCACCTGCAGCATACGGTTCACGCGCCAGTCGAGCCACGAGGGGGACCACGTCCAGAGAAAGAACCCGCTGACCATCAGCATCGCGACGGGAAGCACGAACACCAGGACGGCGTTGCGCGAGCGCTCGCCGACGTACATGGAAACGCCCGTGAAGAACACGACGAACGGAATGCCCATCGCGAGCAGGGGCAGGAAGTAGTTCGCGAACGAGAAGGGGCCGCGGATGTCCGCCAACTCGGGCTTCGGGACCGCGTGGTTGAAGAACGCGCCCGCGCCGGCCTGCCAGCACAGGAGAACCGCGAATCCGCCCGCGATGGCGAAGAACCGGCCCCAAACGTATTCGCCGGGCGTCATGGGTGTCGCGTGCAGCAGCACGTCGACTTTCGTTTCGCGGTCGCGCATGAGCGAGAGGCCCGCGGCGGCGGCGACGAAGAACGCGTAGTAGAGCAGGACCAGGAACGTCGTCGTCTGTGTCTGTGCGAACTCCGACGTGATCCACGCCTTGGTTCCGCCCACCGAGCTGTCGCCGGACGAAATCTGCATCTTTCCGCTGGAAAGGCCGAACGCGGTGAGCAGCAGCATGATCGCGAGTGCCACGAAGAGCGGGCGCCGGAGGAAGTGCCGGAACTCGACGCCGAAGATCGTCGCAACCCGTCCGAGCGTCATCTTGCCGTACCCGCCGGCGAATCCGCGGCCATCGCCTCGCGGCCCGGAAGTGCCCCGAGCCGCATGAGGACGAGGTACGCGTCTTCCAGTGTCACGGGAACCGGCGCGAAGCCGGGCGGCGGACTGCCCGCCGGCTCGTAGATGCGCGCGCGGTTGCGCCCCTCGACGAGCAGCGCCTGCGTCACCGTGCGCTCGCGGCGCAGCCGCGCCAGGTCGTCGCGTTCTACCGTTCCCTCGTAGACGTGCCCCGAGATTGCGTCGCGGGCCTCGCCGGGCGTCGTGACGGCGATCAGCCGTCCCTCACGGATCACCGCGAAACGCGGACACAGCACCGCCACGTCTTCCACGATGTGCGTCGACAGGAGCACGATCCGGTCGGCGGCGAGTTCGCTCAGCAGATGGTAGAAGCGGATGCGCTCCTCGGGATCGAGACCCGCGGTGGGCTCGTCGACGATGATGAGCCGCGGGTTGCCGGCGATCGCCTGCGCGATCCCCAGGCGCTGGCGCATGCCACCCGAGTAACCCTTCACCGCGCGCTTCGCTGCGAACGCGAGATTCACGCGCTCGAGGAGTTCGGCGACCAGTTGCCTTCGACCGCCGGGCGCGTCCACGCCCTTCAGCGCCAGCAGGTGCGCGAGCATCGCCTCGCCCGAGAGATGCGGATAGAAACCGAACTCCTGGGGAAGGTACCCGAGTCGCGGCCACAGCGATTCGGGATCGGCGAGGATATCGGCGCCGTCCAGCGTGACCGCGCCCGACGTGGGCTCGAGAAGGCCCGCGACGATCTTCATGAACGTCGACTTGCCGGCCCCGTTGGGTCCCAGCAGGCCGAACATGCCCGGTGCTACGTCGAGATCGACGCCGTTCAGGGCGGTGACGGGACCGGGATAGATCTTGGTGAGACCGCGTGCCGTCAGCACGGACACCTCCTCGGTGGTGGAGAACGGACCGGAGAACGGGAGTATATACGGGAGTCTCGTGCCGCGGTTGCCACTTCTCGCTCAGATTTGCGAAAAGCGCCGATGCCCCCGGACCAGGGGGTCCGGAGGCATCGCGTCAGGGGCGGAGGCGTCGATTGCCCCTGGGGTGCCGCACAGGCACGATCTAACGGAACAGCGCCTTCACCTTGCCCCAGGTGGAGTGCTCGACGCCCACGACGCCCTGGACGGTGATGTCATCGAGCGCGAAGTCCGCGCCGTTGATCGCGTTCTGATTCGACCACACAGCCAGAGCGACCGGCCCCGCAACCGTCACCGTGAACGATGCGGACATCAGCACCCACGTCGACGACACCTGCGGAATGTTCATGGGTCCGGCGACGGTGGCTCCGTTGATCCGCAGCTCCAGGTTGGGCTGGGTGAGTGGGTTGTTGTACGAGCACAGCACGTTCATGACGTACACGCTGAAGACGTAGTTCCCTGGCGCAAGGCTTACCGTCTGTCCCCACACGGTGCCGAGCGCGCTGTCAACGAGCAGCATGTTCCCGCCACCCGTGTGGTCGGT